>JAKFES010000217.1:0-7692 GCA_036675585.1 Burkholderiaceae bacterium | reverse complement strand
GGGCTCAGCACCGCATCGACGCGGCCGCGGAATCGCGGATCCCCTGCAACACCGATTCGTCCAGGCCCACGTTGTTGTGCTCGAGCACGCGCTCGGCGCGGTAGCTCGAACGCACCAGCGGGCCGGCGACAACCTCGAGAAAGCCCTTGGCCAGGGCCATTTCGCGGTAGTCTCGAAACGCCTCGGGCGTGACGTAGCGCGCCACCGGCAGGTGGTTGCGCGTCGGGCGCATGTACTGGCCCATGGTGACCACGTCGACGTCGGCGGCGCGGATGTCGTCCAGCGCCTCGTCGATCTCGGCATCGGTTTCGCCCAGGCCCAGCATCAGGCTGGTCTTGGTAACGGTCTGCGGCGCGCAGCGCTTGGCGAATTTGAGCACGTCGAGTGTCTGCTCGTAGCCGGCACGCGGATCGCGCACCGGATGCGTCAGGCGCCGCACCGTTTCCAGGTTCTGCGCGTAAGTGGCGAGTCCTGCCTCCAGCACCCGGGACACCAGTTCGTGCCGGCCCTGGAAGTCGGGCGTCAGCGCCTCCACCGCCGTTTGCGGCGTGCGCTCGTGGATCGCCGCGACGCAGGCGGCATAATGGCCGGCACCCAGATCGGGCAGGTCGTCACGATCGACCGAGGTCAGCACCACGTACCGCAGCCCCATCAGCGCCACCGCGTCGGCCACGTTGGCCGGCTCCATCGGATCGAGCCAGCCCTTCGGATTGCCGGTGTCGACCGAGCAGAACCGGCAGGCGCGCGTGCACACCGATCCCATCAGCATCAGCGTCGCGGTGCCGCGCCCCCAGCATTCGGCGATGTTCGGGCACTTCGACTCGGCGCACACCGTGGACAGCTTGTGCGAACGCACGATGTCCATGATGGCCTCGTACTTGGCGCCGCTGGGCACGCGCACGCGCAGCCAGGCCGGCTTGCTGCCCGCGTCCGGGATATCGCTCAGCGCGTTCGGCTTGATGCCGTCGAGGACCGCAACGGTGCCCTGCGGCGTGACGATCTTGGTGCCGGAAGAGGGACGGGAAACTCGACGGGATGATTCGCTCATTGGGTCTCGCTTCGGTTGTAGACCAGAACCCTACTCCCACTCGATCGTCGCCGGCGGCTTGCCCGAGATGTCGTAGACGACGCGGTTGACGCCGCGCACTTCGTTGATGATCCGGTTCGACACGCGCGCGAGCAGATCGTGCGGCAGCGGCGCCCAGTGCGCGGTCATGAAATCCTGCGTCTGCACGGCGCGCAGCGCGACGACGTATTCGTAGGTGCGTGCGTCGCCCATCACGCCGACCGACTTCACCGGCAGGAACACCGCGAAGGCCTGCGAAGTCTTCTCGTACCAGCTCAGCCCGTCGGTGTCGTGCGTGTTGCGCAACTCCTCGATGAAGATCGCGTCGGCGTAGCGCAGCAGTTCGGCGAACTCGGGGCGCACTTCGCCGAGGATGCGAACGCCGAGTCCCGGCCCGGGGAACGGATGCCGGTAGACCATGTCGCGCGGCAGCCCGAGCGCGAGCCCGAGCTCGCGCACTTCGTCCTTGAACAGGTCGCGCAGCGGCTCGAGCAGCTTCAGGTGCAGCGTCTCGGGCAATCCGCCGACGTTGTGGTGCGATTTGATGACGGTGGCTTTCTTCGAGCTCGCGCCTGCCGATTCGATGACGTCGGGATAGATCGTTCCCTGCGCGAGCCATTGCGCGTTGGGCATCGCCGCGGCCTGCGCCTGGAACACCTCGACGAATTCGCGGCCGATGACCTTGCGTTTGGCTTCGGGGTCGGTAACGCCGGCCAGCCGCTCGAGAAAGCGCGCGCCCGCGTCGACGTGCACCAGCCGTACGCCGATGTGCCGTCCGAAGGTCTCGACGACCTGCTCGACCTCGCCCAGTCGCAGCAGGCCGGTGTCGACGAACACGCAATGCAGCTGGTCGCCGATCGCGCGGTGGATGAGCGCGGCGGCGACACTCGAATCGACGCCGCCCGAGAGCCCGAGAATGACTTCCTCGTCGCCGACCGAACGCCGGATCGACTCGACGGCTTCGTCGATGTGCGTGGCCATCACCCAGTCGGGGCGGCAGCGGCAGATCTCGAGCACGAAACGGCGCAGGATCTGCGCCCCCTGCCGGGTATGCGTGACTTCCGGATGGAACTGCACTGCGTAGAAGCCGCGCGACTCGTCGGCCATCGCCGCGATCGGACACGAGGCGGTCGATCCCATGAGGCGGAACCCCGGCGGCATCGCGACGACCTTGTCGCCGTGGCTCATCCAGACTTCGAGCAGTCCGTGGCCCTCGGCGTTGCGCGAATCCTCGATGCCGTCGAGCAGCCTGGTGTGTCCGTGCGCGCGCACCTGCGCGTAGCCGTACTCGCGCCGTGCGTCGCTCTCGACGCGCCCGCCGAGCTGCTGCGCCATCGTCTGCATGCCGTAGCAGATCCCGAGCACCGGCACGCCGAGCGCGAACACCGCATCGGGCGCGCGGTCGTTCGCCGCTTCGTGCGCCGAAAGATGGCTGCCCGAAAGAATGATTCCTTTCGGCGCGAACGAACGGACGAACGCGTCGTCGACGTCGCACGGATGGATCTCGCAATACACGTTCGCTTCGCGAACGCGCCGCGCGATCAGCTGGGTGACTTGCGAGCCGAAATCGAGGATGAGGATCCGGTCGTGCATGCGTGCCTGGTCAATCCGCGCGGTAGTTCGGCGCTTCCTTCGTCATCTGCACGTCGTGCACGTGCGACTCGCGCATGCCGGCCGCCGTGATCTCGACGAAGTGCGGTTTCGTGCGCATGTCGTCGATGCTCGGGCAGCCGCAATAACCCATGCTCGCACGCAACCCGCCGCACAGCTGATAGATGATCGTGACGACCGATCCCTTGTACGGAACGCGTCCCTCGATGCCTTCCGGCACGAGCTTGTCGACGCTGCCGGTGGGGTCCTGGAAATAGCGGTCGGCCGCGCCCTGCTGCATCGCGCCGAGCGAGCCCATGCCGCGATAGGTCTTGTACGAACGACCCTGGTACAGGATCGCCTCGCCGGGGGCCTCCTCGGTTCCGGCGAACATCGAGCCGAGCATCACCGAATCGGCGCCCGCGGCGATCGCCTTGGCGACGTCGCCCGAGTAGCGGATGCCGCCGTCGGCGATCAGCGGAATGTCGGTGCCGGCGAGCGCGCTCGCCACGTCGGCGATCGCGGTGATCTGCGGAACGCCGACTCCGGCGACGACGCGCGTCGTGCAGATCGACCCGGGGCCGATGCCGACCTTGACCGCGTCGGCGCCCGCCTCGACCAGTGCGCGCGCGGCTTCTCCGGTGGCGATGTTGCCGGCGACGATGTCGACCTCGGGGTGCGCGCGTCGAATCGCACGCACGCGATCGATCACGCCGCGCGTATGGCCGTGGGCGGTATCGACGACGAGCACGTCGGCACCGGCGCGCACGAGCCGCTCGATGCGCTCCTCGGCCTCGGCTCCGTCGCCGACGCCGACCGCCGCGCCGACGCGCAGCTTGCCCTGCGGATCCTTGCACGCATCGGGGTGCGCGGTGGCCTTCAGGATGTCCTTGACGGTGATCAGGCCCTTCAGCTCGAAGCCGTCGTCGACGACGAGGACGCGCTCGAGGCGGTGGCGGTGCATCAGCGCCTGCGCCTCGTCGAGCGATGCGCCTTCGTGCACCGTGACGAGCCGTTCGCGCGGCGTCATGATCCGGCTCACCGGTTCGTCGAGCCGCGTCTCGAAGCGCAGATCGCGGTTGGTGACGATGCCGACGACCTTGCGACCCTGCACGACCGGCAGCCCCGAGATGCGATGCTGCTGCGTGAGCTGGATGACGTCGAACACCTTCATGTCGGGTTCGATCGTGATCGGGTCGACGACGACGCCGGCTTCGTGGCGCTTCACGCGCGCGACCTCGGCCGCCTGCTGCTGCGGAGAGAGGTTCTTGTGGACGATGCCGAGGCCGCCTTCCTGCGCGATCGCGATCGCCAGGCGTCCTTCGGTGACCGTGTCCATCGCCGCCGACACGAGCGGGATGTTCAAGCCGATGCGCCGGGTGAGCCGGGTCTTCAGGGACGTGTCGCGGGGAAGGATTTCGGAGTAGGCGGGAACGAGCAGGACGTCGTCGAACGTCAGCGCCTTTTTCGCCAGTCGCATGGAGGCCTCGCGCAAAAGTCGATTATACAGGCGCCTTCCGCTCGCTTCGGCGTGCGCCGTCGCGCGGGGCGCCCGCGCCCGCCCGGCTCCGATCGCGTGCCATCCGTCGGCGGCGCGGGCTCGATCGCGCGGGCGCGCGGAGAGAATGCGCGAACCCCGTGCCTTGCTTCGAGCCGCCATGATCCCGATCCGTTTCGCCGTGTGCGGCCTCGCCGCCCTCGCGCTGCTCGCAGGCTCGATCGCCGCGACCGCCGCGCCGTGGCAATGGCGCGACGCCGACGGACGGATGGTGTATTCGGACCGGGCGCCCCCGGCCGAAGTGCGCGCCTCGCAGATCCTTCGCTCGCCGGACGTCGCCGCGCAGCCTGCCGGAATGCCGGCGCCGGCCGCCGCAGGACCGACGCCGTCCAGCGGCGAATCGGCGAAGGCCGTCGCCGACACTGCGCAGGCCAACGCACCGGCGGCGCGGGCGAGCGATTCCGCTGCGCCCGACCGGGCGTCGTCCGCGCCGACCTGGGTCGAGCGCGAGGCCGCTTTTCGCCAGCGCAAGGCGGAACGCGAAGCGGCCGAAGCCAGGGCGAACGAGGAAAGCGAGCGCGCGGCGCACGCGCGGCGCGCTTGCGAAGAAACACGGCGTGCGATCCGTACGCTCGAAAGCGGCCTGCGCCTGGCTTCGGTCAACGCCGCCGGCGAAGCGGAAACGCTCGACGACGCCCAGCGTGCGACCCGACTCGCGGCCGCACGCAGCGATCTCGAACGGAACTGTACGGCTCGCTGAACCGCCCGGCCCAGCGCCCGGCCGCTCAGCGTCGCTTCCAGCGCGGATCCGCGCCTTCTCCCCGACGCTGCTGCACGCGACGGCGCCGCGCCAGCTTCGGGTCGACCGCGAGCGTGGCCACCAGCTCGACCCGGTCGCGATCGCGCAGCGGCGCCTCGCGCGGCTGCGCCTTGCCGTAGATCGCGACGGCGAGGCCCCCCGAATCGAGCCCCGCACGCAACGCGTCGCGTTCGGACGGCTCGAGCGCCCCGAGCGCATCGTCGACGCGCGCGCCCGCCGGCAGCGAGAGCGCGCGCAGCGCGACGCGCCCCGCCGCATCGACCCACGCGACCTCGATCTCCAGCGAAGCGCCGGCCCGAGCGCGCGGCGACTCAGGTGCGACCATAGATCTGCTCGGCGCGGCGCACGAAGGCGTCGATGAACGAGCGCGCGATGTGGTCGAAGACCGGCGCGAGCGCGCGACCGAGCAGCCCGCCGGCGAACGCGTATTCGAGCGAGAAATCGACCTTGCACGCGTCCGGGCGCAGCGCGAGGAAGCGCCATTCGCCTTCGAGCTTCGAGAACGGGCCGTCGCGCAGGCGCATCGAGATCGCCTCGGGCGGGCGCTGCACGTTCGTCGTCGTGAAGCGCTGCTTCAGGCCGCGGTAGTCGATGAGGATCGTCGCGACCGCGCGTTCGTCGCTGTCCCGGCGCACGTCGGCGCCGCCGCACCAGGGGAGGAACTTCGGGTACTCCTCGACGCGCTCGACGAGGTCGTACATCTGCCGGTCACTGTAGGGAAGCAGGACGGACTTTCGAACGGCGTGCACGGGCAGATTCGGATCGAAACGCAGCGGGGGCGATCCCGCCGACGGGAAACGGCGGCACCAGGGGTGAAAACGCGAGGGCGACTGTTACGATTCTAGACATGAGCATCGCGCAGAACAAAAAAGCCACCCACGACTATTTCATCGAGGAGCGCTTCGAGGCCGGCCTCGCGCTCGAGGGGTGGGAGGTCAAGGCGATCCGTGCCGGGCGCGTGCAGCTGAAGGAAGGCTACGTGATCGTGCGCAATGCCGAGCTGTTCCTGATCGGCGCGCACATCACGGCGCTGCCCGAGGCGTCGACGCACGTCCATCCCGATCCGCTGCGCTCGCGAAAGCTGCTGATGCACGCGGCCGAGATCGCCAAGCTGATCGGCAAGGTCGAACGTTCGGGCTACACGCTCGTTCCGCTCGACCTGCACTACACGCGCGGACGCGTGAAAGTGACGATCGGGCTCGCCAAGGGCAAGCGCCAGTTCGACAAGCGCGCGACCGAGCGCGAACGCGAATGGCAGCGCGAGCGCCAGCGCGTGCTCAAACAGGCCAACAAGCCGGCTTCGATTGCCCGACCCCGGGAATCGGATTAGCATTCGCGCCGTTGTGCCGGCGCCCGCGACACCGCGGCGCGCAACGTCAACCCTACGGAGATTTCTCGATGAAGTACGGACTGCTGAGTCTGGCACTTGTCACGGCGTTCGCAACGACGAGCGCTCCCGCGACGGCGCAGACCGTCGTGAAGATCGGTCACGTCGCTCCGCTGACCGGTTCGATCGCGCACCTGGGCAAGGACAACGAACTGGGCGGCAAGCTCGCGATCGAGGAACTGAACGCGAAGAAGCTCACGATCGGCGGCCAGCCGGTCGTCTTCGAGCTGCTCTCCGAGGATGACGGCGCCGATCCGAAACAGGGGACGGCGGCTGCGCAGAAGCTCGTCGACGCCGGCGTCGTCGGCGTGGTCGGGCACCTGAACTCGGGAACGACGATTCCGGCGGCCCGCGTCTACCACGACGCCGGCATCCCGCAGATCTCGCCGTCGGCGACCAACCCCGATTACACGCTGAAGCTGAAGTATCCGGGCGCGTTCCGGGTCGTCGCCCATGACGGCCAGCTCGGCGGAACGCTCGGCCGCTACGCGGTGAACCAGTTCAAGGCCAAGGCGATCGCGGTCATCGACGACCGCACCGCGTACGGCCAGGGCGTGGCCACGCAATTCGAGAAGGCGGCCAAGGCCGCCGGGGGCAAGATCGTCGGCCGCGAGTTCACCAACGACAAGGCCACCGACTTCAATGCCATCCTCACCAAGCTCAAGGGCGCCAAGCCCGACGTGATCTTCTACGGCGGAATGGACGCGGTCGCCGGTCCGATGCTGCGCCAGATGAAGCAGCAAGGCATCGGTGCGAAGTTCATGGGCGGCGACGGAATCTGCACCGCCGAGCTGCCGAAGCTCGCCGGCGACGCGCTCGGCGAGGAACGCATCGTCTGCGCCGAAGCGGGCGGCGTGACGCCGGACAAGGCGGCGGCGATGGACGCCTTCCGCAAGCGCTTCAAGGACAAGTTCGGCGTCGAAGTGCAGCTCTATGCACCCTACGTATACGACGCGGTCCACGTGATGGTCGCCGCCATGCAGAAAGCCGACTCGACCGATCCGAAGAAATACCTGCCGGCGCTGAAGAAGATCGTCTATGACGGAGTCAGCGGCAAGATCGCGTTCGACGACCACGGCGACGTCAAGGACGCCGCGCTGACGCTGTACACGTTCAAGGACGCGAAGAAGACGCAGATGATGGTGGTGCGCTAGAGGGCAGTGAAGGGGGAAGGGGGAAGGGTGAAGGGGGCCGAGCCGGCTGCGCCGAGCACCTCGCTTCCCTACCCTTCACCCTTCACCCTTCACTTTCCTACCCTTCACCCTTCCCCCTTCACTTTCCCGCCAAGCGCTGCCAGGTCGAAACGAGCGTATCGGGGTTGAGCGAGATCG
>JAKFES010000021.1:0-7776 GCA_036675585.1 Burkholderiaceae bacterium | reverse complement strand
GTGACTTCGCAGGACCGCGCGCGCCAGCTCTTCGGTGATGTCGAGACCGCGCACGCGCAGGCGTCGCGTCTCGACGTGCAGTGGAATCAGCTGCAGATCGAGCAGACCGCGCTCGCCAAGGCCTCGCGCATCGACACCAAGGCGCGCCGCGAACTGTCGATGGAGTCGATCTCGCCCGAGCGCACGTTGCACCTGATCGTCGATCCGGTCGATCGGGTCGTCCGGCTCGGCTCGCCCGCTCCCGAGGTGAAATCGACGCCGCGTGCGGCGCCCGCTTCGCGCACGCGCGCCGGGGGGGCCCGCTGATGGCGCGCAAGACGCGGCGCAACGTGCCCTTCGCGTCGAATCCGCTGCTGCGCGTGCGGCTGCCCGCTCATCGCTCGCAGCTCGTGATGCTGTTCGTCGCGCTCGCGTTCGTCGCGCTCGCCTGCCGCGCCGTGTGGCTGCAGGTGTTCTCGCAGACCTATCTGCAGAAGCAGGGCGAGCTGCGCTACGGGCGCACGATCGAGCTGCCCGCTTCGCGCGGCAAGATCTTCGATCGCAATGGCGTCGTGCTCGCGTCGAGCCTTCCGGCGCGCGCCGTGTGGGCGATTCCCGAACAGGTCGAGGCGACGCCGCAGCAGCTGGGCGCGCTCGCCCGCCTGCTCGAGATCAGCGAGCGCGAGCTTCGTCGCAGGCTCGCCGACGCGGGCGATCGCAGCTTCCTGTACCTCAAGCGCCAGGTGGACGCCGAGGTCGCCGAGCGCGTCGCCGCGCTGCGCATCCCGGGCGTGCACCAGCAGCGCGAATTCAAGCGCCATTACCCGCAGGGCGAGACGCTCGCGCACGTCGTCGGCTTCACCAACGTCGAGGACATCGGCCAGGAGGGTGTCGAGCTCGCGAAGAACCCCGAGCTCGCCGGCCGGTCCGGCAGCCGGCGCGTGATTCGCGACCGCTACGGCCGCGTCGTCGAGGACGTCGAGGCGGTGCGCGAGCCGCACAACGGCCGCGATCTCGCGCTGTCGATCGACAGCACGATCCAGTTCCTCGCCTTCGATGCGCTGCGCGAGGCGGTGCGCGAGAACAAGGCGAAGGCGGGCGCGGCCGTCGTGCTCGACGTTCGCACGGGCGAGATCCTCGCGCTCGCGAACTGGCCGACGTACAACCCGAACGAACGCGGACAGCTCTCGGGCGCACAGCTGCGCAACCGCGTGATCACCGACACCTTCGAGCCCGGGTCGACGATGAAGCCGTTCACCGCGGCGCTGGCGATCGAGCTCGGCCAGGTGCGTCCGGACACGGTGATCCAGACGGCGCCCGGGCGGTTGAGGATCGGCGGCTCGACGATCGGCGATTCGCACCCGCACGGGCCGCTCACGGTCGAGCAGATCGTGCAGAAATCGTCGAACGTCGGCACCGCCAAAATCGCGCTCGCGATGCCGGCGAGCCGCATGTGGGAGATGTACTCGGCGATCGGCCTGGGGCAGGCTCCGCGCATCGGCTTCCCGGGCGCGGTCGCCGGTCGCCTGCGCCCGTACCGCAGCTGGCGCCCGATCGAGCAGGCGACGATGTCGTACGGCTACGGCCTGTCGGTCTCGTTGCTGCAGCTCGCGCGCGCCTACACGGTGTTCGCCACCGACGGCGAGCTGCTGCCGCTGTCGATGTTCAAGAAGGACGGCCCGGTCGCCGGCGAGCGCATCGTGCGCCCGTCGACCGCGCTGGCGGTTCGCCACATGCTCGAGCTCGCCGCCGGCCCGGGCGGCACCGCGCCGCAGGCGCAGGTCGCCGGCTACCGCGTCGCGGGCAAGACCGGAACCGCGCACAAGCGCGCCGACGGCCGGTACGTGAACAAGTACATCTCGTCGTTCGTCGGGCTCGCGCCGGCGTCCGATCCGCGCGTGATCGTCGCGGTGATGATCGACGAGCCCGGCGCCGGGAAATACTACGGCGGCATCGTCGCTGCGCCCGTGTTCGCCCGCATCGCCGGCGACGCGTTGCGTACGCTGCGCGTGCCGCCCGACTCGACCGTCGCGACGCTCGCCGTCCCGGCCGAGGCGGTCGAGGAGAGCATGTGAGCGTCGATCCGGCCAGCGAGCGCGCACCGGGCGCAGCGCCCGAGGTCGCCGGCGAGATCGGGCAGTGGCTGCACTCGGTGCTCGCGCCCGGCGCGGCGCTCGTCTCCGACAGCCGCGAGGTGCGGCCGGGCGACGCGTTTCTCGCGCGCCCCGGCGCGAGCACCGACGGCCGGCGCTACGTCGAGGCCGCGATCGAAGCCGGCGCGAGCGCCGTGCTGTACGAGGCCGACGACGCGCACGAGCCCTCGAGCTTCGCGCCGTTGCCGGCCGGCGGGCCGGCGCGCCGCGCCGTCGTCGGGCTGAAGGCGCTCGCCGGGCCGATCGCCGCCGAGTACTACGGGCATCCGGCGCGGCGCCTCGAAGTCGTCGCGGTGACCGGAACGAACGGCAAGACGACGTGCACGCAGTGGATGTCGAGCGGTTTTGCCGCCTCGGGCCGGCGCTGCGCGGTGATCGGAACGCTGGGCAGCGGGATCGTCGACGCCGATGCGCCGCCGCGCCTCGAATCGTTCGGGATGACCACGCCCGATGCGGTCTCGCTGCAGCGCAGGCTCGCCGCGTTCGCCGAGTCGGGGGTCGGGATCGTCGTCATGGAGGCATCGTCGATCGGCATCGACCAGGGTCGCCTCGACGGGATGCCGATCGGCACCGCCCTGCTCACCAACTTCACGCGCGACCATCTCGACTATCACGGCACCGAGGACGCGTACCTGGCCGCCAAGCTGCGCCTGTTCTCGTGGCCGGGGCTGCGCAACGCGCTGGTGAACGGCGACGACCCGATCGCGCCCAGAGTGCTCGATCCGCTGCCCGCCGGCGTGCAGTCGCTGTCGTTCGGCCATCTGCCGGGCGAGCACGGCTGGCGCGCGCGCCGCAAGCTCTCCGCCTACCGGATCGTCGAGCAGGCGAGCGGCACGCAGGTTTCGGTCGGCGGCGACTACGGCCGGGCGGAAGTCCATCTGCAGACGATCGGGCAGTTCAACGTCGTCAACGCGATGGGCGCCGCCGCGGCCTGGCTTTCGCTCGGCATGCCGTTCGACGAGGCGATGCAGCGGCTCGAGGCGCTGCGCCCGATCCCGGGGCGCATGCAGCGCATCGTCGTCGAGGGCCGGCCGCTGGTCGTCGTCGACTACGCGCATACGCCCGATGCGCTGATGAACGTGCTGCATGCGCTGCGGCCGCTGACCGAGGCGCGCCGCGGCGCGTTGTGGTGCGTTTTCGGCGCGGGCGGCGACCGCGACGCGGGCAAGCGGCCGCTGATGGGGATGATCGTCGAGCGGTACGCCGATCGGGTCGTCGTCACCAGCGACAACCCGCGCAGCGAGACGCCTTTTCGCATCGTCGCGGACATCCGCGCCGGATTCATGCGCGAGCCGTGGCTCACCGAACTCGATCGCGAGCAGGCGATCCGGCGCACGCTCGAGGCGGCGGGCTCCGACGACGTCGTGCTGATCGCCGGCAAGGGCCACGAAGCGTGGCAGGAAATCGCCGGCGAGCGGCTGGCGTTCTCCGATCTCGAGGTCGCGCGCAAATGGCTGGGCGCCGGGCCGGAGCGCGAAGGTGTTTGAGCTGCGCGACGCCTTCGACTGGCTCTCGGGCGCCTGCCTGTACGGCGATCCGGCGGTGCGCGTGCACGGCGTCTCGACCGATACGCGCGCGATCGCGCCCGGCGACCTGTTCGTCGCGCTGCGCGGCGAGCGCTTCGACGCGCACGCGTTCATCGGGTCGGCGCAGGCGGCCGGCGCGGCGGCGGTGTTGTTCGATCGCTGGGTCGACGGCATCCGGCGGCCGGCGATCCGCGTGGCCGACACGCGGCGCGCGCTCGGCGAGATCGCGCGCGGCTGGCGCTCGCGCTTCGAGGCGCCGGTGATCGCGGTGACCGGGGCGAACGGCAAGACGACGGTCAAGGAAATGCTCTCGGCCGTGCTCGCCCAGGCGTACGGCGAAGCCGGGCGGCTGGTCACGCGCGGCAACCTGAACAACGACGTCGGCGTTCCGCTGACGTTGCTGCGGCTGCGCGCTTCGCATCGCGCCGCGGCGATCGAGCTCGGCACGAACCATCCGGGCGAGATCGCGTGGCTGGCGTCGGTCGCGCGGCCCGACGTGGCGCTCGTGAACAACGCGCAGCGCGAACACCAGGAGTTTCTCGATGGCATCGAAGGATCTGCACGCGAGAACGGTGCGTCGATCGCCGCATTGCCTGCCGGCGGTGTCGCGGTCTTTCCGGGCGACGATGCGCAGGCACCGCTGTGGCGCGCACTGGCGGGTGCGCGGCGCCGGATCGAATTCGGCCTCGACGACGCGCTGCAACGCTTCGAGGTCGCCGCGTCCCCGGACGCCGAGTCCGCGCGGTTCGAGATGAGCGTGGGCGGCGCGCGCGCGGTCGTGCGCCTGCCGGTCGACGGCGTGCACAATGTACGCAATGCGTTGGCCGCTGCCGCGTGCGCGCATGCGCTGCGGATCGACGCGCAGACGATCGCGCGCGGGCTCGAGCGCTTCGCTCCGGCGCCCGGGCGCCTCGTGCGCCTGCGGGGGCGCGGGGAGTCGACGCTGATCGACGACAGCTACAACGCCAATCCCGATTCGGTGCGCGCCGCGATCGACGTGCTCGCGTCGCGCGGCGGGGTGCGCGTGCTCGTGCTCGGCGACATGGGCGAGGTCGGCGAGAACGGAGCGCGCTTCCATCGCGAAGTGGGCCTGTACGCGCGCGAGCGCGCGATCGAGCACCTGCTCGCGATCGGCGACGCGACCGTCGAGTCGGTCGAGGCCTTCGGTCCCGGCGCCGAGCACCATCGCGACGTCGACGCGCTCGTCGCGCGCGCCGTGGCGCTGTGCGCGGCCGACGCGACGATCCTGGTCAAGGGCTCGCGCTTCATGCGCATGGAGCGCGTCGTCGCCGCGCTCGCCGAGCCGGCGGGCTGACGCGCGATGCTGCTCGAACTCACCCAGTGGCTCGCACAGGACACGCGCGCTTTCGCCGTGTTCGGCTACATCACGCTGCGCGCGGTCCTCGCCGCGCTCACCGCGCTGGCGATCGGCCTGCTGTTCGGTCCCGCGCTGATCCGCAAGCTCGCCGGGCTGAAGATCGGGCAGGCGGTCCGCACCGACGGGCCGAGCACGCACCTGACCAAGTCGGGCACGCCGACGATGGGCGGTGCGCTGATCCTGATCTCGATCGCCGTGTCCACGCTGCTGTGGGCCGACCTGTCGAACCGGTTCGTCTGGATCGTGCTGGTCGTCACGCTCGGCTTCGGCTGGATCGGCTGGATCGACGACTACCGCAAGGTCGTTCACCGCGATCCGCGCGGGATGTCCTCCGGACAGAAGTTCTTCTGGCAGTCCTTGATCGGACTGCTCGCCGCGATGTACCTGGCGTTCTCGGTTCCCGCGCAGTCGAACGCCGAGGCGCTCGCGCTGTTCGTCGACTGGGTCACGCAGGGTTTCCACGATCTGCCGGCCGGCGCCGACCTGATCGTGCCGTTCTTCAAGAACGTCGCGTACCCGCTCGGCGTGTTCGGCTTCATCGTGCTGACGTGGTTCGTCATCGTCGGCTCGAGCAACGCGGTGAACCTGACCGACGGCGCCGACGGGCTCGCGATCATGCCTTCGGTCATGGTCGGCTCGGCGCTCGGCCTGTTCGCGTACGTCACCGGCAACGCGGTGTTCGCGAAGTACCTGCTGATCCCGCACATCCCGGGCGCGGGCGAGCTGACCGTGTTCTGCGCGGCGATCGCCGGCGCCGGCCTCGGATTCCTCTGGTACAACGCGTACCCCGCGCAGGTCTTCATGGGCGACGTCGGCGCCCTCGCGCTCGGCGCGGCGCTCGGCACCGTCGCGGTGATCGTCCGCCAGGAAATCGTCCTCTTCATCATGGGCGGCGTCTTCGTCGCCGAGACGCTGTCGGTGATGGTGCAGGTCGGCTACTTCAAGTACACCCGGCGCCGCTACGGCGAGGGACGGCGCATCCTGCGCATGGCCCCGCTGCACCACCATTTCGAGGTGGGCGGCGTCAAGGAGAGCCAGGTCGTCGTGCGGTTCTGGATCGTCACGATGATGCTGGTCCTGTTCGGCCTCTCGACGCTGAAGCTGCGCTGATGAGCCAGCGCACACCGCTCCCGCAACCCGGACTGTTCGACCTGCGCGGCCGCACCGTGCTGGTGCTCGGGCTCGGCGCTTCGGGCTCGGCGATGGTGCGCTGGGCCGCGCGCCAGGGCGCGCACGTGCGCGTGGCCGACACGCGCAGCGACGACGGCGCCGGGTTGCCCGCGTGGGACGCACTGCGCGCGTCGATCGACGACCTGCGCTACGCGCACGGCGCGGCGTTCTCCGATGCCTGGCTCGACGGCGTCGACCTGGTTGCGTGGAGCCCGGGCCTGTCGATCGAGACCGGGCCTTCGGCGGCGTTCCACGCGCGCACTGCCGCACGCGGCGTTCCCGTGGTCGGCGAGCTCGAGCTGTTCGCGCAGGCGCTCGCCGATCTGCGCGAGGGCGGATACGCGCCACGCGTCCTCGCGATCACCGGAACGAACGGGAAGACGACCACGACGGCGCTCGCCGCGCACCTGTGCCGCGGTGCCGGAGTCGAGGCGCTCGCCGCCGGAAACATCCGCCCGCCGATGCTCGACGCGCTGCGCGAGGCGCTCGACGCCGATCGGCTGCCGGCGGTCTGGGTGCTCGAGCTGTCGAGCTTCCAGCTCGCGCTTGCGCGCAGCTTCACGGCCGACGCGGCGGCGATCGTCAACGTCGACGAAGACCACCTCGACTGGCACGCGTCGATGGACAGCTACGTCGCCGCCAAGCAGCGGATCTATGCGCACGCGCAGATCGCGGTGTTCGATCGCGGCGAGCCGCGCAGCGCGCCGCAGGCGCCGGCCGCGCCGATGCGGATCGTTTCGTTCGGCTCCGATGCGCCGTCCGCCGCGGGCGATTTCGGGCTCGTGCACGAGAACGGCATCGCGTGGCTCGCGCACGCGCGGCCCGACGACGATGCACCGGCCGCGGCCGCGGGCCCGGCGGCGCGCCGGCGCCGTGCGCCGGCGACGTTCCACCTGCGCCGACTGATGCCGGCCGACGCGCTGCGCATCCGCGGCGAGCACAACCAGCGCAATGCGCTCGCCGCGCTCGCGCTGTGCGACGCGATCGGCGTGCCGATGGCGAAGATGCTGCATGCGGTGCGCGGCTACGCGGGCGAACCGCACCGGTGCCAGCTCGTTGCCGCCGTCGGCGGCGTCGAGTATTACGACGACAGCAAGGGCACCAATGTCGGGGCCGCCGTTGCCGCGCTGCGCGGACTGGGCAAGCGCTGCCGGCTGATCGCCGGCGGCGACGGCAAGGGGCAGGATTTCGCGCCGCTCGCCGAGCCGGTGCGCAGCCACGCGGCGTCGGTCTACCTGATCGGCGCCGACGCCGCGCGCCTGCGCCAGGCGCTCGCGGCCACCGGCGTGCCGCTGGTCGACTGCGAGTCGCTCGACGAAGCGGTCCGGCGCGCGAGCGACGACGCGCTCGCCGGCGAGGCGGTGCTGCTGTCGCCCGCGTGCGCGAGTCTCGACATGTTTCGCAACTACGAGCATCGCGGACAGTGTTTCGTGCACGCCGTGCGTGCGCTCGCCGGTGCGCCGCGCGCAGCGGAGGACCGGCGATGCTGAGCCTTCGCCTGCCGGGCCGCGGTCGCGTCGCAACGGGCGCATCGCGCCGCGCCGAGCTCGCGGCGGGCGCCGTGCGCTTC
>JAKFES010000287.1:0-7844 GCA_036675585.1 Burkholderiaceae bacterium | reverse complement strand
GATGCGCACCAGCGCCGGCTCGATCGCCCGCCAGTCGTCCTCGATCTGGCGATGCTCGCGCGAGAGCCGGGCGGCGAGCGAATGGACCAGCGACGCCTCGTCGCCCGGTGCCGCGCTGCGCGCAACCGCCGGAAAGAGCGCCTGCTCTTCCTCGGCGTGGTGCTCGAGCACGGTTTCGCGAAAGAATGCGACCAGTTGCGCGGCGCTCTCGCGCACCGCACGCCGCTCGGCGGCGGGATCGGCGAGCCGCGCGCCGAGCTGCCTGAGCTGCTCGAGCCGCAGCAGGATCCCCGCATGGCTGCGCGAGAAATCGAGCAGCGGATCGCCCGGCGCGGCGCCGGCGGAGGTCTGGGACGCGTCGTCGGCCATGCTCGGCTCCCGCCGGCCGTCAGAGCCGGAAGATCTTGCCCGGATTCAGGATGTCGTCGGGGTCGAGCGCGCGCTTGATCCGCCGCATCAGGTCGATCGCGTCGTCGCCCGCCTCTTCCTCGAGGAACGCCATCTTGTGCAGCCCCACGCCGTGCTCGCCGGTGCAGGTGCCGTCCATCGACAGCGCGAGCCGGACGATCGCTTCGTTCAATCGCTCCGCCTCGGCCATCTCCGCCGCGTCGTCGGGATCGACCAGCAGCACCGCGTGGAAGTTGCCGTCGCCGACGTGGCCGACGATCATGGTCGGGAACTTCGCGCTGTCGAGGATGCGTCGCGCACCGGTGATCGACTCGCTCAACCGGGAGATCGGCACGCAGGTGTCGGTGGAGATCGCGCGCGAGCCGGGGCGCGTCTGCAGGCAGGCGAAATACGCGTTGTGCCGCGCGTTCCACAGCCGGCTGCGCTCCTCGGGCCGCGTCGCCCAGTCGAAATCCTGCCCGCCGTGCTCGTGCGCGATCTGCTGCACGAGCGTGGCCTGCTCGTGCACCGACGACTCGGTGCCGTGGAACTCGAAGAACAGCGTCGGCGCCTCGCGCAGCGTCGTGTGGCTGTGTGCGTTGATCGCGCGGATCGTGTTCTCGCACAGGTATTCGCAGCGCGCCACCGGAACGCCGAGCTGGATCGTCTGGATCACCGCGTCGACCGCCGATGCGAGCGTGGGGAAATTGACGACGGCCGCCGACATCGCCTCGGGCACCGGATAGAGCCGCACCGTGACTTCGGTGATGATCCCGAGCGTGCCCTCGGAGCCGACGAACAGGCGCGTGAGGTCGTAGCCGGCCGACGACTTCTTCGCCCGGCTCGCGGTGCGGATCACCTTGCCGTCGGCGGTGACGACGGTCAGCCCGAGCACGTTCTCCTTCATCGTGCCGTAGCGCACGGCGTTGGTGCCGGACGCGCGCGTCGCCGACATCCCGCCCAGGCTCGCGTCGGCCCCGGGGTCGATCGGGAAGAACAGTCCGGTGTCCTTCAGCGCCTCGTTCAGCTGCTTGCGCGTGACGCCCGCCTGCACCGTCGCGGTCAGGTCCTCGGAGTGGATCGCCACGACGCGATCCATGCGCGAGACGTCGATCGAGACGCCGCCCTGCACGGCGAGCAGGTGCCCTTCGAGCGACGAGCCGACGCCGAACGCGATCACCGGAACGCGATGCGCGCGACACAGCCGCACCGCGTCGGCGACGTCGTCGGTGCCGTGCGCGAAAACGACCGCGTCGGGCGGCGTCGGCGCAAAAGGCGATTCGTCGCGACCGTGATGGTCGCGCACGGCCTGCGCGGTGCTGAAGCGCTCGCCGAAGCGCGCGCGCAACGCCGCCGCGAGCGTCTCGGGGAAAGGCCTTTTCACGACCTCGGGTGCGATCTGCGGATGGTTCATGACGATCTCGGCGTGCGGCACGACGCGAACCCGGCGCGCGGGCGCCGGTCGTTTCCTGCGGGAAATGGTATCCGAACGGGGCGGCACGGACACGACACGCAATGGGGTTATCCGCCGGCGGTACACTCTGCCCGTCGATCGCGCCTCGAGGAGCCCCGCGCATGGGATACCGCCTTTCCAAGATTGCCACCCGCACCGGCGACGACGGCACGACCGGCCTCGGCGACGGCAGCCGCACGTCGAAGGACGGCGCGCGCATCGACGCGATCGGGCAGGTCGACGAACTGAACTGCACGATCGGCCTGCTGCTCACCGAATCGGTGCCCGATCCGCTGCGCGACGAACTCGTCGGCATCCAGCACGATCTCTTCGACCTCGGCGGCGAGTTGTGCATTCCGGGCTTCGAGAACCTGCACGACACGCAGGTCGCGAAGCTCGATGCGCTGATCGAGCGGTACAACGCCGACCTGCCGCGCCTGCAGGAGTTCGTCCTGCCCGGCGGCTCGCGTGGCGCGGCGAGAGCGCATCTCGCCCGAACCGTGTGCCGGCGCGCCGAGCGGTCGCTGGTCGCACTGGGCCGCGCCGAGACCGTTCGGCCGAGCTGCCGTCAATACCTGAACCGCCTGTCCGACCTGATGTTCGTGCTCGCGCGCGTGCTGAACCGCCACGCGGGCGTGGACGACGTGATGTGGCAGAAGGACCGGGCGCGCTGAGGAAAGGGAAGGGGGAAGGGGGAAGGGGGCCGAGCCGGCTGCTCACAGCCGAGGCTTTTCCCCTTCTCCCTTCCCCCTTCTCCCTTCCCTTCCCTTCCCTTCCCTCGAAATCAGGCGTCGCGCGCTGCCTCGAGGTACGAGACGAGCTTGGCGCTCGTCTGGCGCAGCCGCTCGGAGAGCAACTGCACGAGCTTGAGCAGGATCTTGTTGCCGAGCGTCGGCTCGTCGCCGAGCACGAGCATCAGCGCGTCGCGCGTGAGCACCGCGATGCGGCTGTTCTCGAGCGTGACGCACGAGGCGAAGCGCGGCTCGCCGTCGAACATCGACATCTCGCCGAGCGAATGCCCCGAATGCGCGACGGCGATCCGCGACGGGTAGTTGTAGCGGTTGCGCCGCAGGACGTCGACCATGCCCTGCATCAGCAGCATCATGAAGTCGCCGGTCTCGCCCTCGTTGATGATCGTGACGCCGGGCGGCGCTTCATAGACGTACATGAACGTGCCCAGCTTGCGCGTCTCTTCGATGTCGAGACCCGAGAACAGCGGCGTCTTGGCCATCAGGCCATGGATCTGATCGGCGAACTCGCTGGCGCGCCCGATCGGCTTGAGCCCGACCGCTAGCAGCCGCTCGTGCGGCGTACGCCTGCCGGGAGCCGATGCGCTTGCCGCCGGCTCGGGCGATGCGCCGCCTTTCACCGCTTCCATCGAAACCTCCGAACTTTGCACGTTTATAGCATGGTACCGGCGTGCAAATTGCCCGGGCACGTCACACGTTGCCCGTTTCGGGCTTTTTCCGACGGATGGCGCCGATGCGCGGTCCGGCGCGCTTCGCTCGTGCGCTACGCGCTGCGCCGATGCAGCGGATCGACGGCTGCGGCGGCACGCTGCGCATCGGCGAGCACGCGCCGACGCGAGCGCACCGATTCGGCGAGCGCGTCGAGCACCGGCACGCTTTCGTCCCAGCCGATGCAGCCGTCGGTGATGCTCTGGCCGAACCGCGGTGCGCGCCCGTCGACGAGATCCTGCCGGCCGGCATGCAGGTGACTCTCGATCATCACGCCGACGATGCGCGCGTCGCCTGCCGCCACCTGCGCGGCGATCGCTGCCGAGACCGGTACCTGGTTCTCGGGCCGCTTCTGGCTGTTGCCGTGGCTCGCGTCGATCATCAGCCGGCACGGCAAGCCTTCGCCCGCGGCGGCACGGCACGCCGCATCGACACTGGCCGCGTCGTAGTTCGGATGCTTGCCGCCGCGCAGGATCACGTGGCAGTCGTCGTTGCCGTTGGTCGAGACGATCGCCGAATGCCCGCCCTTCGTCACCGACAGGAAGTGATGCGGCTGCGACGCGGCCTTGATCGCGTCGAGCGCGATGCGCAGGTTGCCGTCGGTCCCGTTCTTGAATCCGACCGGGCACGACAGGCCCGACGCGAGTTCGCGATGCACCTGCGACTCGGTCGTTCGCGCACCGATCGCGCCCCAGGCGATCAGGTCCGCGATGTATTGCGGCGTGATCATGTCGAGGAACTCGGTGCCGGCGGGCACGCCCGTTCGCGTGATGTCGAGCAGCAGTTCGCGCGCGATGCGCAGCCCCTTGTTGATGTCGAAGCTGTTGTCGAGGTCGGGGTCGTTGATCAAACCCTTCCAGCCGACCGTCGTGCGCGGTTTCTCGAAATACACGCGCATCACGATCTCGAGGTCGTCGCGCAGCCGCTCGCGCTGCTCGCGCAGCCGCCGCGCGTATTCGCGCGCGCCGTTCGGATCGTGGATCGAGCACGGTCCGATGACGACGACGAGCCGGTCGTCGTCGGCGTGCAGGATCCGGTGGATCGCCTGCCGCGATTCGAAGGTCGTTGCCGCCGAGCGCTCGTCGATGGCGAACTCGCGCAGCAGATGCGAGGGCGGAGCGAGTTCCTTGATGGCGCGAATGCGAAGGTCGTCTGTGCTGTGGGTCATGATGGGGAGTCAAAAAAAAAACCGCCGGACAGTGCCGGCGGTTTCGTGAATTCGGTTGCCTGGTGCTCAGCTCTGCACGCGCGCTGCCGACTCGCCCCGCCAGCAGCAGGGAAAGTGAAAGAACGAGCTCGTAAATCGGCCCACGCCGGAGGCGTCGACGCGCGTGCCGATCCTCTCGACGGTCTCGGTGCAGTGCAGCATGCCGATAGTGTACGGCGCCCGATCGTTGGCCGCAAGCGCGCGCGCTACCGCCCGGCGAGCGGTGCAGTCCGCGGGACCCAGCGCTTCAGGATCGCTGCGCCGGCGAAAGCGAGCCCGCCGGTGGCGGCGACTGCCAGCGCGAGCGTGCCGAGCGCCGCGACCGCCGCCAGCAGGGCGGGCCCGGCGGTCGAGCCGAGATCCGACAGCAGGCGCCAGACACCGAGGAACTGCGTGCGGCCGGGCGATGGCGAGTGATCGACGCCGAGCGTCATCACGATGCCCGAGCCGATTCCGTTGCCGAAGCCGATCAGCAGTGCGGCGATCAGCAGCGCACTCGCCGTATGCGTGAACGGAATGGCGAGCAGCGCGATGCCCATGATGATCATCGACGGCACGGCGACGGCGCGCCGGCCGTACAGGTCCATGCGCCGGCCGGCCGGGTAGAACACCAGCATGTCGACCGCGTTCGACAGCCCGTAGATCAGCGAGACCGCGGCGGCGCCCAGTCCGATGTGGTCGGCCCACAACGGCAGGATCGCCTGGCGCGACGCGCGCACCGCGCTGATCAGGACGACCCCGACGCCGACCGTCGCGAACACGCGGCGATGCGCGAGCACGATCTCGCGCCACCGCGGCGGCGCGTGACCGGCGGCGAGGGCGTCGCGCGCCGACAGGTCGTCGAGCCCGAGCGCCACCGATGCGCCGAGCAGCAGCACCGCGATGCCGACCCAGTAGGCGCCCTCGGCCCCGATGAAATGGATCGCGCCGGCGGCGGCGAACGGGCCGGCGAACAAGCCGATGCGCATCACCCCGCCGAGCGTCGACAGCGCCCGCGCGCGATACTGCACGGGAACGGCTTCGGCCAGATAGTTCAGCCGCGCGAGATTGAACACCGCCGAAGACATCCCGACCATGAAGAGGCCGCAGGCGAACACCGCCAGATCGCGCGCGAGCACGCACAGCAGCATCGCGAGCGCGCACCAGACCGATGCACCGACGATCGCGCGCCGCTCGCCGAAGCGCGCGGTGATCAGCGAGGCCGGCAGGTTGCTCACGAGCGAACCGACGCCGATCAGCGTGACCATCAGCGCGGCCAGCGCGACCGATCCGCCGAGATCGCGCGCGCTCAGCGGGATCATCGGAAGGATCGCGCCTTCGCCGACGCCGAACAGGAACGAAGGACCGAAGGCCGCGACCGCGATCCGGCGCAGGCGGAACGAAGGCGCGTTCACGACGCGGCGAGACGACTCATCGTGCAGCGCCGGAGCCGCACCGCGGCCGGGCGGCGCTGCGCATCACAACGGGAGGCAGATCGATGGAATTCGCGGACCGATGCATCGTGGTGACCGGCGCGAGCGGCGCGCTGGGACGCAGCGTCGCGGCGGCGTTCGCCCAACGAGGCGCACGACTGGTGCTCGTCGGCACGTCGCGGGACCGGCTGCGCAACGAGTTCGGTGCCGACGACGAACGGCGCGCGCTCGTCGCCGCCGACCTCGTCGATGCCGATCGGGCCGAAGCGATGGCGCGGGTCGCGATCGATCGATTCGGCCGCGTCGACGCGCTGTGCCATCTCGCCGGCGCGTTCCGGATGGGCGACCCGGTGCACGAGACGAGCGACGCCGACTGGGATCACCTGTTCGATGCGAACGTGCGCACGCTGCGCAATGCGTGTCGCGCGCTCGTGCCCCGCATGATCGAAAGGGGCGGCGGGCGGATCGTCGGCGTCGGCGCTCATGCCGCGCGCAGCGGCGTGGCGCGCATGGGCGCGTACGTGGCGGCGAAGGCGGTCGTCGCGCGCCTGACCGAGACGATGTCGGCCGAGCTGCGCGACGCCAACATCAACGTGAACTGCGTGCTGCCGACGATCCTCGACACGCCGGCGAACCGCGCCGCCATGCCGGGTGCGGATTTCACGCGCTGGGTCGCGCCGGCCGATCTGGCGAACGTGATCGTGTTCCTCGCATCGGACGCCGCGCGCGCGGTGCACGGCGCGACGATTCCGGTGACCGGCCGCGTCTGACGGCGGGCGCGTGCAGCGCCCGCAACCGGAACCCCGAGAACCCCCGGCACGGGCGATGCGGCCGGGCGGGCGTCGGACGCGGGCATCGCAGCCGCGCTTCAGGCGGCGGTGCCGCCGACGGTCATTCCCTCGATGCGCAGCGTCGGCTGGCCGACGCCGACCGGAACGCTCTGCCCGTCCTTGCCGCAGACGCCGATGCCGGGGTCGAGCCGCAGGTCGTCGCCGATCATCGTCACGCGCGTCAGCGCGTCGGGTCCGTTGCCGATGATGGTCGCACCCTTGACCGGGTAGCGCAGCTTGCCGCCTTCGATCCACCACGCCTCGGAAGCGGAGAACACGAACTTCCCGTTCGTGATGTCGACCTGCCCGCCGCCGAAATTGACCGCGTACAGCCCGCGCTCGACCGACTCGATGATCTCGCCCGGCTCGCGGCTGCCCGCGAGCATGTAGGTATTCGTCATGCGCGGCATCGGCAGGTGCGCGAAGGACTCGCGCCGGCCGTTGCCGGTGACCGCGGTCTTCATCAACCGCGCGTTGAGCGAATCCTGCAGGTAGCCCTTCAGGATGCCGTCCTCGATCAGCACGTTGCGCTGCGACGGATTGCCTTCGTCGTCCACGTTGAGCGAACCACGCCGCTCGGCGAGCGTGCCGTCGTCGACGACCGTGACGCCCCGGCTCGCGACGCGCTCGCCGATGCGCCCGGCGAACACCGACGAACCCTTGCGGTTGAAGTCGCCCTCGAGCCCGTGCCCGACGGCCTCGTGCAGCAGCACGCCGGGCCATCCGGGGCCGAGCACGACGGTCATCGTCCCCGCCGGCGCGGGACGCGCGTCGAGGTTGGTCAGTGCCGCGTGCACCGCCTCGTCGACGTAGCGCTCGATGCGTTCCTCGTCGAAATGCGCGAAATCGAAGCGCCCGCCGCCACCGCTGTGACCCTGTTCGCGCCGGGCGCCCTGCTCGGCGATCACGGTGAGCGACAGCCGCACCAGCGGGCGGACGTCGGCTGCGATCCGTCCGTCGGAACGCGCGACCAGGACGACGTCGTACTCGGCCGCCAGCCCCGCCATCACCTGCTGCACGCGCGGATCCTTCGCGCGCGCCATGCGCTCGACGCGCTCGAGCAGCGCGACCTTGGCCGCTGCGTCGAGCAGAGCCGCC
>JAKFES010000247.1:0-7852 GCA_036675585.1 Burkholderiaceae bacterium | reverse complement strand
ACGCGCAGCGACCGCGAGGCCGCCCGCGGCAAGCAGAGCGGGCGCACGCAGGAGATCCAGCGGCTGATCGGCCGCAGCCTGCGCGCGGTCGTCGATCTCGAACGGCTCGGCGAGCGCACGATCACGCTCGATTGCGACGTCCTGCAGGCCGACGGCGGCACGCGAACCGCGGCGATCACCGGGGCGTTCGTCGCCGCGCACGACGCCGTCGCGCGCCTGCTCGCCGACGGCGCGATCGAGCGCACGCCGGTGCGCGACTTCGTCGCCGCGGTCTCGGTCGGGCTGTACGAGGGCACCGCGGTGCTCGATCTCGATTACGCCGAGGATTCGGCCTGCGACACCGACCTGAACGTCGTGATGACCGGCTCGGGCGGCCTGGTCGAGGTGCAAGGCACCGCCGAGGGCGAGCCGTTCACGCGCGCGCAGATGGACGCGCTGCTCGATCTCGCCGCCCGCGGGATCGGCCGGCTCGTCGAGCTGCAGAAGGCGGCGCTCGCGGCCTGAATCGAATCGCGATGAAGCTCGATCGCATCGTTCTCGCCTCGGGCAATGCGGGCAAGCTCGCCGAGATGTCGTCGCTGCTCGCGCCGCTCGGGATGAGCGTGCGGGCGCAGGGCGAGCTCGGCGTCACCGAGGCCGACGAGCCGCACTCGACGTTCATCGAGAACGCGCTGACGAAAGCGCGCCGGGCGAGTCGCATCACCGGACTGCCGGCGATCGCCGACGACTCGGGCCTGTGCGTCGATGCGCTCGGCGGCCGCCCCGGCGTGCTTTCGGCGCGATGGGCCGGTGCGCAGGGAAGCCGCATCGAACGCGACCGGGCGAACAACCGCAAGCTCGTGCAGGAGCTCGCCGGCTGCGACCGGCGCGGCGCGCATTTCTACTGCGTGCTCGTGCTGCTGCGCGCGGCCGACGATCCGCAGCCGATCGTCGCCGACGCCAGCTGGTACGGCGAACTGCTCGAAGTGCCGCGCGGCAGCGGCGGCTTCGGCTACGACCCGCATCTGCTGATTGCGTCGCTCGGGCGCACCGTGGCCGAGCTCGATGCGCCGACGAAGAACCGGCTCAGCCATCGAGGCCGCGCGATGCGCGCGCTCATCGAGCGGCTGCGCGAGGCGGTCGCGTGAGCGCGCCGAACGAAGCGCGCGTGCGGGGCGTCGCACCGAGCGACGCGCCCGACGGATTGTCCGGCGTGCGCACCGCGCCCCCGTTGTCGGTCTACGTGCACCTGCCGTGGTGCATCCGCAAGTGTCCGTACTGCGATTTCAACTCGCATGCGGTGCCCGACGGCGACGAGGTGCCCGAACGGCGCTACGTCGACGCGCTGCAGGCCGACCTCGAAGCGGCGCTGCCGCAGGTCTGGGGACGCACGGTCCAGACGATCTTCCTGGGCGGCGGCACGCCCAGCCTGTTTTCCCCGGAAGCGATCGACCGGCTGCTGACGCTGCTGCGCACGCACCTGCCGGTGCTCGCCGGCGCCGAGGTGACGATGGAGGCGAATCCGGGCACTTTCGAGGCCGCTCGCTTTCGCGCGTTCGCGCAAGCCGGCGTCACGCGACTGTCGATCGGCGTGCAGAGCTTCTCCGACGACGCGCTGCGGCGCATCGGGCGCGTGCATGACGCCGCACAGGCGCGTCGCGCGATCGAAACCGCCGCGCGCGCGTTCCCGACGTGGAACCTCGACCTGATGTATGCGCTGCCCGGCCAGAGCCTCGAGGCGCTGCGCGCCGACCTGGCCGAGGCGCTCGCTTTCGCGCCGCCGCACCTGTCGTACTACCACCTCACGCTCGAGCCGAACACGCTGTTCGCGCTGCGCCCGCCGACGCTGCCCGACGAGGACGACGCCGCCGCCATGCAGGCGTTGATCGAGGAACAGGCCGCCGGCGCCGGGCTGCAGCGGTACGAGATCTCGGCGTGCGCGCGGCAGGGGCATGCGTGCGAGCACAACCTGAACTACTGGCAGTTCGGCGATTACCTCGGCCTGGGTGCCGGCGCGCACGGCAAGCTCTCGTTTCGCGACCGGATCGTTCGCGAGGCGCGCGTGCGCAATCCGCGCGAATACATGCGCGCGGCGCTCGGCGAAACCGACGCGGGCCCGATCGCCGAGTCGCGACCCATTCCGGCGCGCGAACTGCCGTTCGAGTTCCTGCTCAACGCGCTGCGCCTGACCGGCGGCGTGTCGACCGCGATGTTCGCCGAGCGCACGGGACTGTCGCCGATGACCGTGGCGCGCCAGCTCGAGCGCGCGGTGCAGCGTGGCCTGCTCGTCGACGAACCGAGGGTGTTGCGCGCGACGCCGCTGGGCATGCGATTCCTGAACGACCTGCAGGAGATGTTCCTGCCCGATTGAGAGACCGACCGGAGGAGCCATGGAAGCGATCCAGACGACGATGATGCCGGTGCCGCTGTCGTTGAACCGGCTGCTCGAGCACGCCGGAAAGCTCTTTCCCGAATCGCGCATCGTCTCGCGGCTGCCGGACAAGTCGCTGCGCACGCATCGCTACGCCGAGTGGTACGCGCGCACGCGCTCGCTCGCGGCCGCGCTGCAGAAGCTGGGGCTGCGGCGCGGCGACCGCGTCGCGACGCTGTGCTGGAACCATCACGCGCACCTCGAGGCGTATTTCGGGATTCCTGCCGCCGGCGGCGTGATGCACACGCTGAACCTGCGGCTCGCGCCCGACGACCTCGGCTGGATCGCGCATCACGCCAACGATCGTTTCCTGATCCTCGACGACACGCTGCTGCCGCTGTACGAGCGCTTCGCCGCGCTGCATCGCTTCGAGCGCGTCATCGTGTTCCCGTTCTCGGGCGCTGCGGTGCCGGTGCGCGAAGGCGACGCGGCCGAGGGCGTGGTGCCGATCGACGATTACGAGCGCCTTCTCGCGCAGGCCGACGAGGGCTTCCAGTACATCTCGCACGACGAGAACGATCCGGTCGCGATGTGCTACACGTCGGGTACGACGGGGCGACCGAAGGGCGTCGTCTACTCGCATCGCTCGACGGTGCTGCACTCGCTGAACTGCGCGCTGCCCGATTACGTCGGCCTGTCGTCGCGCGATGTCGTCCTGCCGGTCACGCCGATGTTCCACGCCAATTCGTGGGGCATTCCGTACGCGGCGGTGATGCTCGGCGCAACGCTCGTCTTTCCGGGTCCGCACCTGCACGCCGATGACCTGCTCGATCTGATGCAGGCCGAGCCGCCCACGCTCACGCTCGGCGTGCCGACGATCTGGCTCGCGCTGATCCAGGCCTTCGAGGCGAATCCCGGCCGCTGGAAGCTGCCGGCCGGAATGCGCAGCATGGTGGGCGGGGCCGCGGTCCCCGAAGCGATGATCCGCGCGTTCGCGCGCAACGGCGTGCGGATCGCGCAGGGCTGGGGAATGACCGAGACGTCCCCGATGGCGTCGCTGTTCTTCGAGAAGCCCGAGCTGCGCGCGACGACGAGCGACGAGGAATGGTTCGCGTACAAGGCGACGGCGGGCCTTCCGGTGCCGCTCGTCGAACTGCGGATCCAGGGCGATCGCGGCGAATGCGAGTGGAACGGCCGCGACGTCGGCGAGTTGCAGGTGCGCGGCCCGTTCATCACCGGGTCGTACCACGATGAGCCGCGCACGCCGGAGAAGTTCACCGACGACGGATGGCTGCGTACCGGCGACGTCGCGTCGGTCGACCCGCACGGCTACGTGCGCATCACCGACCGCACGAAGGACCTGATCAAGTCGGGTGGCGAATGGATCAGCTCGGTCGACCTGGAGAACGCGATCATGGCGCACCCGGCCGTGGCCGAAGCGGCGGTGATCGCGGTTGCGCACCCGAAGTGGAGCGAACGGCCGCTGGCGTGCGTCGTGCGCAAGCCGGGCGCGCAGCTCGATGCCGCGACGCTGCGCGAGTTCCTGGCGCCCCGATGCGCGCGCTGGCAGCTTCCCGATGCGATCGAGTTCGTCGACGAGATCCCGCGCACGTCGACCGGGAAGTTCTGGAAAGTGAAGCTGCGCGAGCGCTACGCCGATTGGCGCTGGCCCGAGGACGCCGTGACGCCCGACGCGTGACGCGCCGGGCGCGCGCGGCGAACGGCGCTACTTCTTCCAGTGACCGGCCGCCTCGGCAATGAAGGGACCGCAGATCGCCGCGTTGATCTTGCAGTCGAGCAGGACGGGACCCTCGTCGCGCGAGTTCAGCAGCGGGGCGGCGGCGCGCAGATCGTCGAGCGTGCGAATCGTGGCGGTGCGAAAACCGAAGGCCTCGGCCACCGGCGCGTAATCGACGTCGGGGAACAGCGCCTGCGCCACCGGCATGTTTTCCAGCCGCAGGTAATGCATCTCGGCTCCGTAGGCGCAATCGTTCATGACGACGATGACCAGCGGGATGTCCTCGCGCACGGTGGTCTCCAGTTCGCTGAGCGTCATCAGGAAGCCGCCGTCGCCGATCATCAGCACGGTCGTCGAGTCGGGGCGAGCCTTGGCGAAGCCGAGCGCCGTGCCGAAGGCCATGCCGACCGAGAAGAAGTCCCAGGGCGTTTTCAGTCGATCGGGGCCCTGGCCCGACAGGTACGGCAGCACCTGCACGAAATTGCCCGAGTCGTAGACCAGGTTTCGATCCGGCGGAAGCAGGCGATCGAGTTCGAGCGCCAGTGCGCGCGGGTCGACCGTGCGCGCCGTGTGCTCGGCGCGAAATTCGCTCGCCAGGTCGAATTCGGCAAGCAGCTTCCGATTCGTTTCGCTGTGAAACGGCTTGTCCGCCGGCGAGCGCTCCGGCAGCGCCTCGAGCAGCTGCCGGGCGACGGTCCGCGCGTCGCCGACGACGGCGACGTCGGCGCGACCCCAGCGGCCGATGTGGCTGCGGTCGCGGTCGACGTGGATGACCGGCGCGTCCTGCGGCAGCGCCGTGCCGGCGCTCGTCGTGCGCTGGTTGAAGCTCGCGCCGAAAACGACGACGCAGTCGGCTTCGTCCATCAGGCGCCGCCCCGCCGAATGCGAGAAGGAACCGACGATGCCGACGTCGAACGGATGGCCGCGGAACAGGTCCTTGCCCTTGAGCGAGGTGGCCAGCACGGCGCCGAGCCGATCGGCCAGTTGTTCGATGGCTTCGCGCGCCCCGGCTCGATGGGCACCGATGCCGCAGACGAACAGCGGCTTTCGGCTGCGCTGCAAGACCGCCGCGGCCGCTTCGATCGACCCCGGCGAGGCGAGACCGGTCTGCGGCGAGGCGTGCCCGGGCGCGACGGCGGGCGCGCTCGCGTCGCCTTCGATCTCCGCCTGCTGCACGTCCACGGGCAGCAGCAGCGCAACGGCCTCGCCGCGTCGAGCCTGGGCGATCGCCTGCGCCAGCGCGTCGCGCGCGCTCGCCGGCGAACGCGCGACGAACGTGCGGATGCCGGCGGCGACGAGCATCGCCTCGGCGTTCAGCGCCTTGCCGTCGGGGCCGAGTTCGTTGGCTTCGGGCGTGCCGATCGGCGCGTCGCCGAAGATCATCAGCACCTGCGCGCCGGTGCGGCTGGCGCTGACCGCGCCGTGCATGCCGTTGGCGGTCGCCGGTCCGCGCCCGATCAGCGCCAGCCCGAGCTTGCCCGTTGCCGAGGCCCAGCCGTCGGCCATCGCGATCGCGTTGTTCTCATGGCGGGCGGCATGGAACGGAACCCCCATCGCGTCGAGCGTCGCCGCCAGCAGCATCGTGTCGTCGCTCATCAGGCCGAAGACCGGCGTGGCCAGCGCGCGCAGGTCGTGCGCGAGCGCTTCGTAGACGGGAATGCGCGGCACGGGTCCGTCCGTCTGGACCGTGGCCTTCTGTTCGAGAGTCTGCACAGGGTTCTCCGGGAAAGCGGTGCGCGCAGCCTAAGCGTAGCGCGGCGCCGGCACGCGCATACCCGCAATGCGCTCGACCCCCGTGCGCCGACGCGCGACGCTTCGCGTGCGGGCGCCGGAGTGGGCCGAATCGGTGCGCTGCGGCACGATTCGGTGCGCTACGATGCACCATGAAGGTGCATCGATGTGCGCTGCGCGCGGTCGGCGCGAGAATACGTGTCTGGCACGCAAGCTGCTTGACTGTTCCCGTGCACGGTTTTGAAGCCGAACCGAAAAAAGCCGAGAATCGCGCCTCCGCCTGCGAACCCCGTGCGCGGTGCCGCACCTACACGACCCATCCGCCGTACCTTCCAGGAGAGTTCCGAACATGGCCAGCGTCCAGGACGTGATCCGCATGATCACGGACAACGAAGTGAAATTCGTCGATCTGCGCTTCACCGACACCCGCGGCAAGGAACAGCACGTGTCGGTGCCGGCCAAGGGCTTCGAAGCGGAGAAATTCGAAACCGGGCATGCCTTCGACGGCTCGTCGATCGCCGGGTGGAAGGGCATCGAGGCGTCGGACATGCTGCTGATGCCCGATCCCGATACGGCGTGCCTCGACCCGTTTCGCGAGGAAGCGACGTTGCTTCTCTCGTGCGACGTCATCGAACCGGCCGACGGAATCGGCTACGCGCGCGACCCGCGCTCGATCGCCCGGCGGGCCGAGGCGTACCTGAAGTCGAGCGGCGTCGGCGATCTCGCCTATTTCGGCCCCGAGCCCGAGTTCTTCATTTTCGATTCGGTCACCTGGAGCGCCGACATGTCCGGGTGCTCGGTGCGCATCCAGTCCGAGGAGGCGTCGTGGTCCACGGGCCGCGAGATCGAGGGCGGCAATCTGGCGCATCGCCCACCGGTCAAGGGCGGCTATTTCCCGGTGCCTCCGGTCGACTCGTTCCAGGACATGCGCTCCGAGATGTGCCTGATTCTCGAGCAGATGGGCATTCCGGTCGAAGTCCATCATCACGAGGTCGGCGGCGCCGGCCAGAACGAGATCGGCACCAAATTCTCGACGCTGGTCCAGCGCGCTGATTGGCTCCAGCGTATGAAATACGTGATTCATAACGTCGCACATAGCTATGGCAAGACGGCGACGTTCATGCCGAAGCCGATCGTCGGCGACAACGGGTCGGGGATGCACGTGCACCAGTCGGTGTGGAAGGACGGGCAGAACCTGTTCGCGGGCGACAAGTACTCCGGGCTCTCGGAGTTCGCGCTGCACTACATCGGCGGGATCATTCATCACGCGCGCGCGCTCAATGCGATCGCCAACCCGACGACGAACTCGTACCGCCGCCTCGTCCCGGGCTTCGAAGCGCCGGTCAAGCTCGCGTATTCGGGGCGCAACCGCTCGGCGTCGATCCGCATCCCGTACGTGCCGAGCCCGAAGGGGCGCCGCATCGAGGTGCGTTTCCCCGATCCGATGGCCAATCCGTACCTGCTGTTCGCATCGCTGATGATGGCCGGGCTCGACGGCGTGCAGAACCGGATGCATCCGGGCGAGCCCGCCGACAAGAACCTCTATGACCTGCCGCCCGAGGAAGAGGCGCAGATCCCGACCGTGTGCGCGTCGCTCGAGCAGGCGCTCGAGTCGCTCGATCGCGACCGCGAGTTCCTCACGCGCGGCGGGGTGTTCTCCAACGACATGATCGACGCGTACCTCGACCTGAAGATGGAGGAGGTCACGCGCGTGCGGATGACCACGCATCCGGTCGAGTTCGACATGTACTACAGCCTCTGACGGGCGCAGGTCGGACCCTGCGTTCCGCAGGTCGGTCGGCCGTTCGTCGGTTTGGATCCGGAATGCGGGCTGCCTTACACTGAAACGCAGCCCGCACCGGAACCCCGCCGTCCCATGACCGTTCGTTTTCGTCTCGCGTTCGCTGCACGCGCGCTCGCCTGCGCGTGCCTTGCCTGCTTCGTCGCCCCGCCGTCGATCGCGCAGGTCTATCGCTGCGAGTCGCCCAACGGCGTGCCCGTCTACCAGGGAACGCCCAACGGCCGCAATTGCC
>JAKFES010000149.1:0-7869 GCA_036675585.1 Burkholderiaceae bacterium | reverse complement strand
GCGCTCGAGCTGGCGGACGGCAATGCGCGCGCCGCGCTCGCCGCGTTGCGCCGGGCATTCGATTTCTGGCGCGAGCTCGAGGCGCCCTACGAGGTCGCTCGCGTGCGCGTCCTGATCGGCCAGGCGTGCCGGGAACTCGGCGACGACGAAGCGGCCGAAGTCGAGTTCCACGCCGCGAAGGCCGTCTTCGAAACGCTGGGCGCCGCGCCGGCGCTCGCCGAGCTGACCCCGTTGCTGCATCGCGCGGCGCCGGAACGCCGATCGCCGCTCACGCCGCGCGAGCAGGAAGTGCTTCGCGGGATCGCCGCGGGAAAGACCAACAAGGCGATTGCCGCGCAGCTCTCGCTGAGCGAGCGGACGGTCGATCGGCACGTCGGCAACATCCTCGTCAAGCTCGACGCGCCGTCGCGTGCCGCGGCGACCGCCGTCGCTCTCGAGCGAAGACTTCTCTGAGTCGCAATGGCGGAAATCACCCATGCCGCGCGCTGCGCGCCGTGGGTGATATCGCCGAAGCCAGCCCTCGTCGCAGCTCGCATGCTGATGCCTCCCGATCTCGAGGAGGAACGCCATGGAAACGCAACGATCCGTCGCTTCGGATGCGACGAGCGACACGCGCGCGCAATGGGACCGGATCGCTCCGGGGTACGACCGGACGAACACCGTCACGCAGATGGCGATCGCCCACGAAGCGCTTCGTCGCGCCGGCCTGCGCCGGGGGATGCGATTGTTGGACGTCGCATCCGGCAGCGGGGCGCTGAGCATCCCGGCGGCGCGCCTGGGTGCGAAGGTGCTCGCCGTCGACCAGTCCACGACGATGCTGCAGTTGCTTCGAGAACGAGCGCGCAACGAAGGCCTGGCGATCGAGACGCGCGTGATGGACGGGCACGCGCTCGCGCTCGACGACGACCGCTTCGACCTCGTCGCCTCGCAATTCGGCGTCATGCTCTTCCCCGACATGCCGCAAGGCCTTCGCGAGATGGTCCGCGTGACCGCGCCCGGCGGCACGGTGCTGGTGGTCGCCTACGGCGACCCGCACCGCATCGACTTCCTGAACTGTTTCGTTCGAGCCGTACAAGCGGTGCGGCCGACGTTCGAAGGCCCGCCCGACGACCCCCCGCCGCTGGAGTTCCAGCTCGCGGATCCGCAGCGACTGCGTCGTGCGCTCGAGACGGCGGGGCTCGGCCACGTCAGGGTCGAGGCGGTCGAGGAAACGACGGCGTTCGAAAGCGGCGCGGCGTTGTGGGACTGGATCGTATCGAGCAATCCGATCGTCGAGCACCTGCTGGGCGAGCTCGAGGTTACGCAGGACGAGGTGGCGAAGGTGCGGGGTGCGATCGGTGACGAGGTGCGTGCGCGGGCAGTGCACGGGGTCGTGCGGCTGAGGAATCCGGTGAATGTCGGGATCGGGATCCAGTAGACCAGGAGTTCGCGGGTGGGCGCGGCCATTGCGGCGGCCGACGAGGCGCGCGTGTACGACAACAGCAGCGCTCGAAGGCCGTTTCGACTCGTTGCGCGTTACGAGCACGGCCGGCAGGTGGGTCCGGCGGATTTTCCGCCGTGGTCGCCGCCGCGCGCTTCCTACCCCGTCAGCACGGCCCGCAGCCCGTCCGCTTCCTCGACCATGAAATCGAAGAACGCCGCCACGCGCGGCGTGCGCCGCAGCTCCTGCGTGGTCAGCACGCGCCACTCGCGCGACAGTGCCTGAACGGGGCCGAGCACGCGCACGAGCTCCGGTTCGGCGTCCCCCAGCGCGGTCGGCAGCGCCGCCACGCCGATGCCCGACCGCGCCGAGTGCAGAAGCCCGAGCACGCTGTCGTTGCGCGCGACGATGCGCGCGTTCGGCGCCACCTCGCGCAGCCAGCACGCGGCACGGTGCTTCGACAGCGTGTCATCGAAGCCGATCAGCGCGTGCCGCTCGAGGTCCTCGATGCACTCGGGCTGTCCATGCAGCTCGACGTAGCGGCGGCTCGCGTAGACGGCCCATAGCGAATCGCCGATCTTTCGGGCGACGAGCGCGCCGTCGGTCGTGTCGCCCGAGCGCAGCGCGACATCCGCGTCGCCGCGACCGAGGTCGAGGTACTTGTCGCTCATGACGAACTGCACGTCGATGTCCGGGTAGCGCGCGCGGAACCGATCGAGCACGCCCGCGCTCGCGATGAGAAAGACGAGCGGCTCCGGGCAGGTCACGCGCACGACCCCGGCGAGTTCCCGGCGGAACGCGTCGACGCGCTGCTGCAACGCGAGAGCGGCTTCTTCCACGCGCTGCGCTTCCGGCAGCAGCCGCTCGCCGAACGCGGTGAGCCGGTAGCCGGTCGGCAGGCGGCGCACCAGCGGATAGCCGAAGCTGCGCTCGAGCGCCGAGAGCCTGCGTTGCACCGTCGACTGATCGATCGCCAATGCGCGCGCTGCAGCGATCGTGCTGCCTTCGCGCGCGACGGCGAGGAAAGGCTTCAGGTCGTCCCAGTCGAACACGAAGGCCCCCGCATTTCTGCGGCCCCATTATGCAGCGCCGCGCCTTACGGAGACGCTATCCCCGACCTAGACTGCAATCCCGCTCGTTTCATTCTCCCGAGGCAAGCCATGACGATAGCAACCGCTGCCGACATCGATGCCTTCACGGCAGCCGCCCGTGAGCAATGGGAGCGATCCGCCGAGGGCTGGAACGAACATACGCTGCAGATCCGCGACTGGCTGCGCGAGGCCACCGAAGCGATGCTCGACGCAGCCGGCGTGACGCCCGGCGCGCGCGTGGTCGACGTCGCCGCCGGCGCCGGCGACCAGACGATCGACATCGCCCGCCGGGTCGGCGATGCCGGCTTCGTGTTGGCTACCGATTTCTCGCCGGCAATCCTGCGCCTGGCGCAGGAGAACGTCGAGCGCGCGGGCTTGCGCAACGTCGAATTCCGCGAAGCCGACGCGATGCAGCTGCCGGCCGAGGAGGGAAGCTTCGATGCCGCGCTGTGCCGGCTCGGGCTGATGCTGTTCCCCGATCCGCTCGCCGCGCTGCGCGAGATGTACCGCGCAACGCGCGACGGCGGTCATGCCGGCACGCTCGTCTTCTCGGGCCCCGAGCGCAATCCGTGCATCGGGATCCTGATGTCGACCGCGCTGCGCCACGCGGGGCTGCCCAAGCGGGATCCGTCGACGCCCGGCGGGCTGCTGAGCCTCGGCAAGCCGGGGCTCGTCGACGAACTGTTTCGCGCTGCCGGATTCGGATCGGTGGCAACGACGGTGATCGACGCCCCGTTCCGCCTGCCGTCGGCGCGCGCCTATCTCGACTTCGTGCGCAGTTCGGCCAGCCCGATCCAGCAGATCCTCGGTCGATTGCCGGAGGACGCCGCGCAGGCCGCGTGGGCGGAGATCGAGCAGCGCCTGGACGCGTACTCGACGGGCGACGGATGGGAGGGGCCGAACGAGTTGCTGCTCACGGTCGGTCGGCACTGAAGTTCATTCGGCGCGGCCCTGCCCTGGACACGGACGCGTCAGAGGACTCGCAGATGTCGTGTCGCGGCGCCGTGTACGGCCGAGATCGGTATTCCGCGATCGAAAGTAACCAGACAACCGCGGTGCGCGACCGCCAGCGACAGCAAGTAGACGTCCGTCACCTGGTTGTGCCCATGTACGCGCGTGAAGTCGATCCGCTCGTCATCTCGCAGCGATACGTCGTCGGGCCAGCATTCATGATCGAGCGCTTCGCACGCTTCGTTCAAACGCTGGCGCACGCGCTGCAGGCCGACTGCCCCGCGTCGTCCGTAGCTCGGCACATTCATCACACGAACGACCGCGTTCTCGATCAGCGGGCAGGTCGCAATCCGGATTCCACGCGTTTCGATGAGCGCGTTCGCCTGCTCCGAGAAAAGATGCGCGTCGTCGAAAAGAGCAACCCAGACGTCCACGTCCAGGAGCATCCGCATCAGATGCCTTCGCGCTCGATGAGGTCACGGATGTGCTCGGGCGTGATCACCTCGTCGCGCCTGGGCAGCAAGGCGAAACGGCCCCGAAGAGACTGCGGCGGCGGTTCGGAAACGACGCCTGCATTTGCGCCACGCCGAACGAGTCGCGAGATTGCTTCACCAAGCGAGACACGTTCGCGCGCAGCGATCTGCTTGGCGACGAGCAAGACGTCCTCGTCGAGGTTGATCGTGGTTCGCATGGATTCATCATGGCATCGCCGCCGCATCAACGCATCACGGCCCGACCCGGAAATCCGAAAGGTCAAGCGGCATCAGGCCGGCCTCGCCCGCGGCGTCAGTGGCGCGGAACCCGGTGAGAATCGCTTCATCGCCACCGCGCGATGCGCCGCCCGGTCGGATCAGTGCGTGCGCGCCTGGCAGAAGTGCCCGTGCAGCGCCGGACTCATCAACTCGCGGAACTGCTCGCCCGACATCCGCAGCAGCCGTTCGTGATCCCCGCCCTCCATGTAGACGACGTCGTTGTCGTCGAGTTCGTCGTCGACGATCGTCTCGACGCCCCAGGCCATCCCGACCGGCGGCACCGCTCCCGGCTCGCAGTCGTCGAACATCGATGCGATGCGCCGCTCGTCGCTCAGGTGCAGGCCCTTGCGGCCGAGCATCGCCGACAACTGCCCGAGCAGGACGGACTTGTCCGACGGCACGACCGCCAGCATGCAGCCCACGTCGTCCTCGAGCAGCACCGACTTGGCGAGCTGGCCCGGTGCGACGTGCGCGCTACGCGCGGTTTCGGCGCTGCTGCGGCTCGGCTCGTGCTCGCAGATCTCGAATTGCGCGCCGTGTAGATCGAGGTAGTCGGTCAGGCGAGTGGAGATCGACATGATTGCCTCCGCCGTTTTCAAGAGGACGAGAACCCGGCGGCGAAGCCCCCGGGCTTCACGGTAGGGACAGTTTGCGCCGCTCGCGGGCCTGCTACAAGCCGAGTCCTGCAGCCTCAGCCACCTGCCAGGCCCAACCACAGCCCGAGCGGCACGAACACCACGGCAGCAAGATTCCCGAGCAACACGATCGCCGCCACCTTGTCGGGTTCCTGATCGAACTGCTCGGCGATGAGAAAGCAGAGCACCGCGGGCGGCAGCGCGGCGAAAAGGTACATCTGCGCGCGCTGCTCGGCGTCGAATGCGAACCAGCCGTCGAGCAGCCAGGCGATTGCGATGCCGGCCAGCGGGCAGGCCGCCGCGCCGACGAGCCCGATTCGCCAGCTCCTGAAGCTCACGTCCAGCATCCGCACCCCGAGCGTGAAGAGCATCAACGGGATGCTGGCCGCGCCCAGCATCTGCAGCGACGTGAACAGGCTCTCGGGAATCGCGACGCGCGCCGCGGCGAGCGCGATTCCCGCGAGCATTCCGATCATCATCGGGCTCGAAAGAAGCTTCCACGACGCGCGCCAGCCGACGCCGCGTCCGCCCTGGACGAGCCGGATGCCGACCGAGAAGTAGACGAGGCTGCCGGCCATGAACAGCGCCACGGCCGCCGACAGGCCGCTCGGTCCGAACGCCAGCACGGCGAGCGGCAGCCCCATGTTGCCGCAGTTGTTGTACATCATCGGCGGAACGAAGCTGCGCACGTCGTAGCCCAGCAGGCGCGCGACCGGCCAGGCCAGCAAGCCCGAGCCGAGGGAGATCAACGCGCCCGCGGCCATCAGGCCGGTGTTGTCCGCGAGGTCGAAATCCTTCGACGCGAACGCGGTGAGCACGAGCAACGGGCACAGCACGTCGACGTTGATCCGGTTCATCGCGCCCATCTCCGCCTGCACCGAGGCGCCACGCAAGCGGCCGTACCCGTAGCCGAGCGCGATCGTGAGGAATACCGGCAGGATGATGGTGAGGATGCGTTCGACGAGCATGGAGGCGGCGGTGAGGGGTGTCTCCGTCGCGTTCGACGGCCGGCGCCGATTCTCTCTCACCGTGCGGACATTTCGCTCGAACCGCCCGAGGCCCGGAGTCCGCCATGCCCGCCTTGCCCAAAGTCGTCGTCCTGCCGCTGCCGCCGCCGGTGTTGCAGAGGTGCAGAATGCGGCCCATGAGATCACCCAAGAGATTGCAGTCGCTGATCGAGGAAGGCCTGATCGACCAGGTCGTGCGCCAGTTGATGAGCGGCAAGGAAGCCGCCGTCTACGTCGTTCGCCGTGGCAACGAGACGCTCTGCGCGAAGGTCTACAAGGCCGCCACCGAACGCAGCTTCCGGCAGGCGGTCGACTACACCGAGAACCGCAAGGTTCGCAACAGCCGTCAGGCACGCGCGATGGCCAAGGGCACGCGCTTCGGCAAGCAGGCGGCCGAGACGGCCTGGCAGAGCGCCGAAGTCGATGCGCTCTACCGACTGGCCGCCGCCGGTGTGCGCGTACCCGCGCCGCACAATTTCTGCGACGGCGTGCTGCTGATGGACCTGGTCACCGACGAGAACGGCGACGCCGCCCCGCGCCTGAACGACGTGGCGTTCACGCCCGACGAAGCGCGCACGCACCATGCGACGCTGCTCGTCGAAGTGGTGCGCATGCTGTGCGCCGGCGTCGTGCACGGCGACCTGTCGGAGTTCAACATCCTGCTCGGCGCCGACGGCCCGGTGATCATCGATCTTCCGCAAGCCGTCGACGCAGCCGGCAACAACCACGCCCCGCGCATGCTGTTGCGCGACGTCGCGAACCTGTGCAGCTTCTTCGGCCGTTTCGCGCCGGAGCTGCTCGAAACCGAGTACGGATACGAGATCTGGGATCTGTATCGGCGTGGCGCGCTGAACCCCGAGGTCGTGCTGACCGGCCGCTTCGTGCACGAGACCCGAAAGGCGGACGTGGGCAGCGTGATGCGGGAGATCGACGATGCACGCGATGAGGAGGCGGCGCGTCGGCTGCGCATGCAGGCGGTGGGGTGACGGGTACCACCGGGCGCGATGCCCGCCTCGCCCTCGGCTCAGAACACCGCTGCCTCGGCCACCCGCGAGAGCTGCTCGAGCGCAGCCTGATCCGGGCCCACGAAGGGCGCGGCCTTGCGCGCGACTTCCAGACCGGCATACAGCGCGTCGTCGACGCCCTCCGCCGGCGGCAGGTGACTGCCGAGGATTCGGCGTGGCTGCAGGTCGCGCAGCGTGCGGCATGCCGCGGCAAACCGGTCGAGACCCACGTCGGCCAGCCAGGGCGCGTCGATGCCGGCCCACAGCGCGAGCCCGTCGCGCAGCTCGCGCGCGTCGAGCGCCGATGCGGTTTCCGCGGGGCACGACATCACCGCGCCGAAGCAATCCGAGCTGAACAGGTGGCGCGTGCGGGTGTCGAACACGGCCATCGTCTCGGGCGCGTCGAACACCGGCGGCCGGTGGGCGACAAGCCGGCGGTCGCCCACATCGAGCGCCTGGCCGGGGTTGACGAGGTAGGTGCGAGCGAGCGGTAGCTGCAGCAGGCCCATCTTGCCCACGCCCAGGTAGTTCGTGACGACGCGCGCGTGCGGCGCCTCGGCGAGCACCGCGCGCAGGTTGCCCACGTGGTCGGCGTCGGCGTGCGTGATCCAGATCCAGCGCAGCGCGGCCGGATCGACGAGTGTGCGCAGCGCCTGCATGAAGCCATCGTGCAGCGCCGCGATGCCGGTATCGACCAGCACGGGTTCGCGCGCGTGGATCACGAAGGCGTTGACGGGAAGCACGCCCAGTCCGGGCAGCGGCACGTAGGCGGGCAGCAGATCGGTGTCGGTGCCGACGCGGCGGCTCGGCATCAGGATGGGTTGGTCCATGGTGTGTGTCCTCGGGGGTGTCGGGTTGGAAAGCGGTTAAGCCTCAGCTGGGGGTGTGCAGAGTCTGGATCCCCGGGCGCCGGCGCGCTGCTAAGTCTTCGTGAAAGAACCGCTAACTTCTCGCCAAGAAACACCGTATTGCGACTCCTCGCCCTTTATGAGATATTTGTCTCGTCAAG
>JAKFES010000230.1:0-7982 GCA_036675585.1 Burkholderiaceae bacterium | reverse complement strand
GTTCTTCGAGCATCCCGCGCTGCCGTACGACGACGGCCTGGCGTTGCGCATCACCTGATCCGGAGTTCCGAACACCATGAGTACCCGACGACTCGGCATCGTCATGCACGGCGTGACCGGCCGCATGGGGATGAACCAGCATCTGATCCGCTCGATTCGCGCGATCCGCGAAGCGGGCGGCGTACGGCTCGCCGGCGGCGATCGCGTCATGCCCGATCCGATCCTGATCGGGCGCGGCGCCGAGCGGATGGAAGCGCTGGCGCGCGAGAACGGCGGCCTGCGCTGGGGCACCGACCTCGAGCGCGCGCTCGCCAACGAGCAGGACAGCGTCTTCTTCGACGCGGCGACGACCCGGATGCGTCCGTCGCTGGTCAAGAAGGCGATCGCCGCGGGCAAGCACGTGTATTGCGAGAAGCCTTCCGCGACCAACCTCGCCGAGGCGATGGAGATCTACCAGGCGGCGCGCGCAGCGGGCGTCAAGCACGGCGTCGTGCAGGACAAGCTGTGGCTGCCGGGGCTGCTCAAGCTGAAGATGCTGATCGACTCCGGATACTTCGGACGCATTCTTTCGGTGCGCGGCGAATTCGGATACTGGGTGTTCGAGGGCGACCTGCAGCCGGCACAGCGTCCGTCGTGGAACTACCGCAGCGAAGACGGCGGGGGGATCATCCTCGACATGCTGTGCCACTGGCGCTACGTGATCGACAACCTGTTCGGCGAAGTGAAGAGCGTCTCGTGCCTCGGCGCGACGCACATTCCGCAGCGCTGGGACGAGAACGCCCGCCCGTACGCGGCCAGCGCCGACGACGCCGCCTACGCGACGTTCGTCACCGACCGCGACGTCGTCGCGCACTTCAACAGCTCGTGGTGCGTGCGCGTTCGGCGCGACGACCTGCTCACGCTGCAGGTCGACGGCACGCACGGCTCGGCGGTCGCCGGGCTGCGCGCTTGCCGCACGCAGCCGCGCGTGAACACGCCCAAGCCGGTGTGGAATCCCGACCTGCCGCAGCCGATCGATTTCTTCGCCGGCTGGCAGGAAGTTCCCGACAGCGTCGACTTCGACAATGCGTTCAAGGCGCAGTGGGAACGCTTCGTGCGTCACGTCGTCGACGACGAGCCGTTTCCGTGGAACCTGCGCGAAGGCGCCAAGGGCGTCCAGCTGGTCGAAGCGGGGCTGCAGTCCTGGCGCGAGCGGCGCTGGGTCGATCTGCAGCCGCTGCCGGCGTGAGCCGTTTCCGCGAGAACCCTTCCATGCCCGCGCTGATGCTTCCCGCCGCCGACCGCACGCTGCGCCGGTTCACGCTGTCGCCGCCGACGGCGTTCCCGCGCCGGCCGGCCGCACCGTTCAACCGCATCGCGTATTCGGCCGCGCACGTCGTCGCCGACGCGCGCTCGGCCGCCGATCCGTGGATCGACTGCGCGATCGACTGGGACGCGACGATCGCGTATCGGCGGCGGCTGTGGTCGCTGGGCCTGGGCGTCGCCGAAGCGATGGATACCGCGCAGCGCGGGATGGGGCTCGACTGGCCGGCGTCGCTCGAGCTGATCCGGCGCTCGATCGACGCGTCGCGCGACCATCCCGGCGCGCGCGTCGCGTCGGGCTGCGGCACCGACCACCTCGCGCCCGCAGCCGCGACCTCGATCGACGACGTGATCGCCGCCTACGAGATGCAGATGGAAGCGATCGAGGCGCTCGGCGGCCGGCTGATCCTGATGGCGAGCCGTGCGCTTGCCGCGTGCGCGAAATCGCCCGACGACTACGCGCGCGTCTACGACCGATTGCTGTCGCAGGCGCGCGAGCCGGTGATCGTGCACTGGCTGGGCGACATGTTCGATCCCGCGCTCGCCGGTTACTGGGGTCGCGCCGACCCGGCGGCGGCGATGGACGTCGCGCTCGATCTCCTGAACCGCAACGCGTCGCGCGTCGACGGCGTGAAGATCTCGCTGCTCGACAAGGACAAGGAGATCGCGATGCGGCGCCGGCTCGCCCCCGGCGTGCGGATGTACACCGGCGACGATTTCCATTTCGCCGAGCTGATCGCCGGCGACGAGCACGGCGCCTCCGATGCGCTGCTCGGCATCTTCGATGCGATCGCTCCGGCCGCCTCGGCGGCGCTGTCGGCGCTCGCCGCCGGCGACACGCGGCGCTTCCACGAGATCCTCGCGCCGACGGTTCCGCTGTCGCGCCACGTCTTCGGCGCGCCGACGCGTTTCTACAAGACCGGCATCGTGTTCATGGCCTGGCTCAACGGATACCAGGACCATTTCGTGATGGTCGGCGGCCAGCAGTCGGCGCGCAGCGCGCTGCACCTGTCGGAACTGTTCCGTCTCGCCGACGCCGCGGGGCTGCTCGAGGATCCGGATCTCGCCTGCGAGCGGATGTCGCATTGGCTCGCCACGCAGGGCATCGACGCGCAGGCCGCGCAATGAGCACGCCCGATGCGTCGGCCCGGCCGTCGACGCCGCACGGCGCACCCGACCCGCGACGGCTTTCGCTGAACACCGCAACTGTTCGCGAGCAGTGGAATCTCGCGCAGATGATCGATGCGTGCGCACGCCACGGAATCGGCGGCATCTCGCCGTGGCGCGACAAGCTCGCCGAGCTCGGCGCCGGCGAGGCGGCGCGCCGCATCCGGGCGAACGCACTGACGGTGACCGGGCTGTGCCGCGGCGGGATGTTCCCCGCCGCCGACGCCGCCGGCCGGCGCGCGGCGATCGACGACAACCTGCGTGCGATCGACGATGCGGCGACGATCGGCGCGCAATGCCTCGTCCTCGTCGTCGGCGGCGTCGTGCCCGGCACGAAGGACCTGCCCGGTGCGCGCGCGATGGTCGTCGACGGCATCGCGCAGATCCTGCCGCATGCGCGGGCGAGCGGCGTCGCGCTGGCGATCGAGCCGCTGCATCCGATGTACTGCGCCGACCGTGCCTGCGTGAACACGCTCGACCAGGCACTCGACATCTGCGACGCGGTCGACCCGACGCCGGCCGGAACCCGCGCCTCGGGCGCGATCGGCGTCGCCGTCGATGCGTATCACGTCTGGTGGGACCCGCATCTTCCCGCCGCGCTCGCGCGCGCCGGGGCGAACCGGCTGCTCGCCTACCACATCTGCGACTGGCTGGTGCCGACGAACGACCTGCTGCTCGACCGCGGCATGATGGGCGACGGCGTGATCGATCTGCCGGCGTTGCGCGCGCAGGTCGAAGGCAACGGCTATCGCGGATTCCACGAAGTCGAGATCCTCTCGACGCGCTGGTGGCGGCACGACCCCGACGAAGTCCTCGCGATCGTGCGCGAGCGTCACCTGCGCTGCGCCTGAGGGGCGACCCATTCCTCGCCGAGGCGCGCGAGCGCGTCGTCGGCCGAGCTTCGCACCGCCCACGCGTCCGCGGTCGCGATCCGCAGCCGGCGCAGCAGCCAGGCCGCCGGGTCCGCTTCGGGCGCAACCCGCGGCGGCGCCTCGCACTCGAGTGCGCGGGCGGCCGCGGCCGTGGCCGTTGCGTCGCTCGGACGCGCGGGGTCCAGTGCGTGCTGCAGCGACTCGTGCGCCGAGTGCATCGCCGCGGCCACTTCGCGCGTTCGCTGCGTCTCGCCGCGCAGCGCGAGCGACATCCGGATCACCGACAGGTGCGCCATCAGCCGCTGTCCGGCGTCGATCATCGTCGACAGCTCGAGCGACGGCGGGCGCACGCTGCGCGGTTCCGCGCGGCTTCGCTGCAGTGCCCCGGCGATCGCGCCGAGCGCATCGTAGGCGGCGCGGCGCGCCATGCGCTGCTCGACCGCGGCGCGTGGGTCGGTGCGCAACGAATGACGCGCATAGGCGCCCAGCGCGGCGAGCGCGCGCTCGATGCTCGCGGGCAGGCCGCGCCGTTCCCACGACGGCAGCACGTAGCTGAACGCCCACGCGAGCAGCGCACCGAGCAGCGTGTCGGAGAGCCGCTCGACGACGGCGAGCGGCACGCCGGGGTCGACCAGGTAGGCCTGCAGCAGCGCCATCACGGTCGCGGCGACCGCCGTGACGCGGTATCGGACGGTGACGAACGCATGCGCGATGCCGACGCCGATGAAAAACGACAACTCCATGAGCCCACGCGACTGCGAGTGTCCGAGCAGCAGCACGAGCACGCAGCCGACGACGGTTCCGGACACCCGTTCGTTGCGCCGCGACAGCGTCTGCTCGAGCGTGCCGCGCAGCACGACGGCCACGCCGAGCACGAGCCAGTGCGGGTGCGAGGCCCACGGCAGCACCCGGGCGATGAAATAGGCGCCGGCCAGCGCCAGCGCCATCCGGATCGCATGGCGAAAGACGGGCGATTGCACGGAAAAGTGCGCGCGCAGTGCCCCGGGCGGCCAGGCGTCGGGGGCGGCGAACAGGCGTAGCTGCTCGCGCGACAGCGGAATCGTCTCGTGCTCGCCGGCGGCCAGTGCCGCGATCGCGCGCACGCCCGATTCGATTCGCTGCAGGCGCGCGGTGAACGCGGGCAGCAACCGCGCTCGCGGGTCTTCGGGCGCGAGCGTGGCGTCGAGGACCGATGCCGCGACGAGCCTTTCTCCCGCTTCGGGGTCGGCCCACGCGAAGCGCGCCGCGCGCCCGGTTTGCAGCGCTTCGATGCATGCGTCGAGCGCAGCGGCGATCCGTCGCAGCGCGCCGGCGACCCGGCCGCGCACGGCGCGCGCGCCCGCGTCGTCGCCGAGCAGGTCGAGATCGAGCCGGCTGGCGAGCAGCACGTCGCGCAGGTCGATCGTGCGCAACAGCAACGCGGTCTCGCGGCGCGCCAGCGGCGAATCGGGCGCGGTGAACAACAGGTCGCGCGCCGATTGCAGCCGGTCGGCCAGGCGTGTCTCGTCGCCGATCCACGGCTGCAGCGCGGCCTCGCTCGCGACCGCGGGCGACTCGAGGAGATCGGCGCGCGCACGGAACAGCCGGGCGGTGGCCTCGAGCGCATCGAGCAGCGCGCGTGTCCGGTACACGCGCTGCAGCGCGCTCGTCGAGAGGCGCGACCACAGCAGGTAACCGAGCACGCCCGCCGCATCCCATCCGATCGGCTCGAGCGTCGACTGCGCCTCGGGCGGCAGCGACATCGTGAACACGATCGCGAGCAGCGGCGCGAACGAGATCGGCCCGGCGCGCTGCCCCCAGGCCATCGTCATCATCGCGACGAAGGCGATGGCGCCGATGGCGAGCCCGAGCGCCACCGGATGCGTTTGCAGCAGCCAGACGATCGTCGAAGCCAGCCAGCCGAGCGCGCCGGCGGCCAGGACCCGGCGCCAGGTGCCGTGCGACGTCCCGGTTCCGTCGGCGAGGCTCGCGCACACCGCACCGCCGGTGGCGATCTGCGCCACGGGGGCGCCGGCGAACACGGCGCACGCCGTATGAACGAGTGCGACGCCGATCGCGACCGACGCGCCGTTGACGAGGTGGGCCGGCGCGCGGTTGCGCCAGCGGGGATGTCGCGCCACGGGCGCTTCGCGCTGCACGAGCGCGTCGGCGCGGGCGAGCCTCAGCGCCCGGCCTCGGCTTCCATCGACGTCTCGTAGCGGCCTTCACGCGCCGCGCCGTTGCATCGCGCGCGGCGAAACAGCGCATCCTGCGCGGCGCGCGCGTTCGCCGCCTCGCCCCGCCAGGCGGCCAGCGCCGGCTCCTGCAGTGCGCGCGCGTAGGAGAAGCTCAGCACCCACGGCTGGCGCCCCAGCCGGTTGATTGCGTCGAGGTTCGCCGTCGCTTCCTGCGCCGCCTGCCCGCCCGACAGGAAGAAGATGCCGGGGACCGCTGCGGGCACGGTGCGTCGCAGGACCGCGACGGTCTGTCGCGCAACCTCTTCGGGCGCCGCCTTGCTCGCGTGCTGCTTGCCCGGCAGCACCATGCCGGGCTTGAGGACCATGTGCTCGAGCCGAACGCGATGGCGATGCAGCGCGTGGAACACCTCGTGCAGCACGGCTTCGGTGACCTCGGCGCAGCGTTCGATCGAATGATCGCCGTCGATCAGCACCTCGGGTTCGACGATCGGCACGAAGCCTTCCTGCTGGCAGATTGCCGCGTAGCGCGCGAGCGCGTGCGCGTTGGCTTCGATCGCCAGCCGCCCCGGCAAGCTCGCCGAGACGTTGTAGACCGCGCGCCACTTGGCGAAGCGGGCGCCCTGTTCGCGGTACCGCTGCAGTCGCCGGGCGAGCCCGTCGAGCCCTTCGGTGATCTCGTCGCCCGGTGCAAGCGCGAGCGCGACCTTGCCGGCGTCGACCTTGATGCCCGCGACGATTCCGCGCGCGGCGAGCAGGCGCGGAAACGGCGTTCCGTCGTCGGCCTGCTGCGCCAGCGTTTCCTCGTACAGGATGACGCCGCTGATGTACTCGGCCAGTCGAGGCGTGTCGAGCAGCAGATTGCGCCACGCGCGCCGGGTCGCCTCGGTCGATTCGAGCCCGATCGACGCGAAGCGCTTGGCGATCGTCGGGTTGCTCTCGTCGGCGGCGAGCAGGCCCTTGGGCGGTTGCACCAGCGCGTCGATCGTGGCTTGAAGCGCGTCGTTCGGATTCATGCGCGGCTCCTTCGGACAGTCGGTTTCGTCGTTGCCCGGACGCTCGCTTGACAGGGTACGGCACCCTCACTAGGATCAAGTAACAAGTTACTTGCTTGCGGGGTTTCCACGATGCCCGAGCTTTCGGTTGCCCGAGACGCGCCCGGCCGGTCGCGCGATTGGCTGCTTCTGGCCGCCGGCGTCTTCGCCGTGCTGTTCGGCGTGGCGACGATCCGGGCGGGCGGGCGCGTGCTGCTCGGCAACGCCGAGGCGCTCGCCGCGGCGGGCAACTACGTCGGCTTCGTGTTGTGGTTCAACTTCGCCGCCGGTTTCCTCTACGTGCTCGCCGGAGTCGGAATCGGCGCGCGCCGTCGCTGGGCCGTCGGGCTCGCGATCGCGATCGCGGTCGCGACGCTGGCCGTGTTCGCCGCTTTCGGCGTGCACGTGGCCGCCGGCGGGGCGTGGGAGCCGCGCACCGCGGCCGCGCTGACGCTGCGAAGCGTCGTCTGGATCGCGCTGGCCTGGCTGGCCGCGCGCCGAATCCCGCGCCCGACCGAGGCGACGGCCGCATAGCGAGCGCAGGGTGCGCGCATCGCGCGGGCGCTCCGCGCGGCGGGCGCCGCCGCCAGGCCCTGAACCCCGACGCCGGTGGCCGCGGGCGCGGAACTTTTGCGCGCCCCGCTCGTTCCAGTGATCGACAAGGCGCTTTCCCGCGCCGGAGGAAACCCGGGTTGACGAACGAAGACGCCGGCCTGGCGATGCGCGCGCGCGGTGGGGATTCGAATGCGTTCGTTGCGCTGGTCGGGCGGCACCAGGACCGCGTCTTTCGTTTCGTCGCGCGAATGACCGGATCGCGCGACGACGCGCTGGACATCACGCAGGACACGTTCATGAAGGCCTGGCAGGCGATGCCGCGGTGGCGACCGGAGGCGCAGTTCGGCACCTGGCTGCTGCAGATCGCGCGCAACGCCGCGCTCGATGCGCTGCGTCGCCGCGCGCTCGTCGGCTTCGACCCGCTCGACGACGCGGCGCCCGTCGTCGACGACGCGCCGACACCCGAGGAGCGCCTGCACACGAAGCAGCGCTTCGGCTCGCTCGATGCGGCGCTCGCGGCGCTCGCGGCCGAGCACCGCGAGGTCCTGCTGCTGCGCGAAGTCGAGGAACTGTCGTACGCCGAGATCGCCGCGGCGCTCGGCGTCGCCGAGGGAACGGTGAAATCGCGGATCGCCCGCGCGCGCGCCGCGCTGCTCGAGCAGTTCGCACGGATCGGTGGAGAGATACGATGAGCGAAAGCTGTCCCCGTGTCGAAGACCTGTCGGCCTATGCGGACGACGAGGCGACACCCGCGCAGCGGGCGCGGCTCGAAGCGCATCTGGCTGGCTGTCCGGCCTGCCGCGAATGGCTCGATGCCCTGCGCGGCGTGCAAGCCGAGTTGCGTACCTGGTCCGGCGATTCGCTCGGGTTCGACCTGT
>JAKFES010000131.1:0-8008 GCA_036675585.1 Burkholderiaceae bacterium | reverse complement strand
CCCAGGTGGCGGTTCGCGCGCTCGAGCGAGTCCGGATCGTCGAGCGAGTATCCGTCGCCGAGGAAGGGCGCGAGCAGCACGCCGTGATCGATTCGCGCTTCGTCGAGCGCGCGCAGCACGTCGTCGGTGCGCTCGCGCCCGGTGCAGTGCAGATGCGCATCGATGATCATCGGCTGCCGTCGCTTCAGGCCGACGCGGTGCGCCAGCGCAGCGCCTGCGCCGACACCGCCTGTTCGCTCGCCCGTTTTCCGGCGATGAACGCGTGGTCGGAGTTGTAGTACTCCCATTCGCTGTAGCGTCCGGCGAGGATCACGCCGGACTCGGCGAGCCAGCGGCGGATCCGTTCGACGTGGGCCGCGCGCGCGTGGTCGTAGACGACGTACGCGTAGGGCATGTCGACCTGGTTCGCGACGAGCACCGGATCGTCGGGCGCGACGAGTCCGACGCGGCGGCAATCCGCGATGACGCGTTCGACGAGCGCGCGCCCGTCGCACGGCAGCGGCTTGTGCTCGCTGTACGAGATCTCGCAGATCAGTCCGAAGCCGCCGGGCGGATGGTTGTGCGGACTCGCGTTGCCCTGCAGGAAGACGCGGTGGAAGACGGTGTCCTCCGGGTAGTAGATCCAGTGCTTGTCGGAGATCCGTTCGCGCCCGATGCCCAGGTTCACGCAGCGCACCGATACGTGGCGCAGCGCCGCCGCCGCCTCGCGCACGTCTTCGGGCGCCTCGTCGCCGCAGGCGGCGACCAGTTGCGGCAGCGGCATCGTGCTGATCAGCGACTCGAAGCCCACCGAGCGCCCGTCGTCGAGCCGCACCGTTCGCGTCGCCGGAGAGACGTGCAGCACGTTCGTCTGCAGCGACAACTCGCAGCGCAGGTGCGGAAGAAAGGCATCCATCAATGCCTGGAAGCCGCCGCGCAGCGGATAGCCGAAGCGCGCGTTGGGTCCCATCGGCGCGGGCGTCGGAACCAGCGCGCCTTCGATCATCTGCGCCAGGTCGGGCAGCGGCACGCGTCCGCCGAGCCAGGAGGTGTCGATCTCGTCGAGCGGAACCGTCCACAGTTTCTCGTTGTACGGGACGGCGAAATGACGCGCGATCCCGGCACCCCACACGCGGTGGATGAACTCGAGGAAATTCGACGGCGGCTCGGCGGGCCGCCCCGACGCGTCGCCGTCGAGCGGACCGAAGCGCGCCTCGATCGCGCCGACCAGGCATTCCTTGAGCACCTGCGGCGGCAGCCCGTACAACGCACCCTGGAACGGGTAGCGCGTGTGAACGCCCTTGCTGTAGATCCAGGCCTCGCGGTTCTGCCAGTGCACGTTCGCGCCGAGCAGGCGCTCGTACAGCTCGAGCACGTACGGATCGTTCGAGAACAGGATGTGGCCGGCGAAGTCGAACACGAATCCGCGATCCTCGATCGAGCGGCACCAGCCGCCCACGCGCGTGCCGCGCTCGACGAGCAGGACCTCGCTTTCGCCCGCCGCGCCGAGGTGATAGGCGGCCGACAGGCCGGTCGGACCTGCGCCGATGATCAGGTGCCGCACGCTGCGCTGCGCGCGACGCGCCGGCGCGCGCGAACCGCCGCCGTGGACCTCGGCCTCGGCGCCGGCGCCGTCCTCGACCAGACCGGCCAGTTCGCGCATCGCCACCGGCGCGGTCCCCTGCGCGAGATGCGAGCGCAGCAACGCGTCGATCCGTTCGACGCTGCGGTCCCACGAATGCCCGGCGACGGTCTGCGCCATCCGGGCCCGGCGCGCGCACCGCGCCTCGTCGGGCTCGGACAGCGCGTGCTTGCAGGCGAGGACGAAGCGCTCGTGGTCTTCGGCGATCGTGACCGTCTGCGCGTACAGCGCGGCGACGTCGGGGACCGCGGTGCTCACGATCGGTTTTCCGGCCGCCATGTACTCGAGCGTCTTCGTCGGGCTGATGAAGCGGGTGGCCGCGTTCAACGCGAACGGCAGCAGGCAGACGTCCCAGTCGGCAAGCAGGAAGGGGAGCCGCGCATACGGCTGCATGCCGAGCCAGTGCAGATTCGGACGCTGCGGCAGCGTTTGCGGGTCGATCTTGGCCACCGGACCGACCATCACGATCTGCCAGTCGGGCCGGGTGTCGGCCACGTGCGCGAGCAGTTCGAGGTCGAGTCGTTCGTCGAGCACGCCGAAGTAGCCGAGTCGCGGGCCTGCGATGTCGCGCTGCAGCGCTTCCGCGTCCCTCGCCTCTTCCGAGTCGAAGGCCTCCGGTGGCGGCGCGAAGTGCAGCGCTTCGACCGAGCTCGGCAGGCAATGCACGCTGCGCCCGAGCGAGCGCTTGGCTTCGTACAGCGACGGCCCGCCGGTGAAGACGAGGTCGGCGGCCTTGAGCAATGCGGCTTCGCGCTGTCCGAGCTGGCGCGGGGCACCGCGGAACGCCGACAACTCGTCCATGCAGTCGTAGACCAGCGCGCGCGGGCGCATCGAGCCGAGCAGCGGCAGCGCCATCGGCGTGTAGCACCACACCAGGTAGTCGTCGATCCCGTGCTCGCTCAGGTAGCCGGCGATCAGCGACTTCAGCACCGGCAACTGGTCGTCGTGGAAGCCCGCGGCCGGCACTCGCGTATACGGACGCAGCACCTGCACGCCCGGGGCCGCGGAAACGACATCGAGCCGCGGCCCGTCGCTGCGGTGCACGGGTTCTTCGATGAACAGCACCCGGTAGCGGTGCGCGAGGCGCGACATCAGATGCTGGGGTCGCTGATAGACGAAATCCCAGCGCAGGTGCGAGAAGACGATCAGGTGCGGCATGATGCGTTCCGTCGGTTGAGGATCGGGCATCCGCGCTTGCCAGCGCCGGAGCCGTTCGGCGTATTCGAGGTTCAGGAGCCGGGCGCCGGGCGCACGGTCGGGCCCGTCGCGGGATCGGGATCGGACGACGTCCCAGACGCCGCTGTCGTGCCAGTGCGAGCGGTCGTCCCAGTCGGGTCGGTTGACCAGCGGATACAGGCACACGCCGTCGACCGGTACGCCGAGATCGCGTGCGTGCTCGACTTCGGATGCGGCGTCGTCGAGCCACGCGGCGCGGCCCGCGCCGAAGTGGCCGGTTTCGGCGACGATCAGCGGGCGCCGGTAACGTTCCCACGCCTCGCGCAGCAGTGCGGACATCGGCTGGCGCCGGGGATCACGATCGCTCCACGACAGCCTGCGCTCGGAGACGATCTCCCACTGGCTCGCGTGATAGTGATTGGCACCGAGCCAGTCGATTGCGGCGGGCGATCCGCCGAGTTCCGGTGCCTCGCGCCCGACGAGCAGGTCCCACGCCTGCCACTGGTAGCCGCGGATCTCGCGTGCGAGCGCCTCGGACGCTTCGTCGCCTGCGGGCGCCGTCACGTGGATCAGCGGCTCGACGTGCAGGAAACGCGCGGACGCGTCGACCTCGCGGATCGCATCGATCGCGCGCAGCGCCGCCGCGACGAGCCGCTTCTTGACCCGGTAACCGCTCGCGCGGCTGTCGCCGTTCCCGGCGTTCCGGCAGTACGGGTGCAGCAGCTTCGATTCGCACGCCGCCCAGGCGAGGAAACTGATTTCGTTGATCGGCGTGTAGAACGCTCCGGCCTGGCCGCGCTCGACCAGTTCGCGCGCCGCCGCGCGCGCGAATCGCGCGAAGCGCTCGACGATCGCGTCGTCGAGCAGCGAGACGTCGTCGGGCGTTCCGTAATGCATCAGCGTCCAGAGCACCTGGACGCCGTTGCGGCGAGCCGCGTCGGCGATCGCATGCAGTCGGGACCAGTCGAAGCGCCCGGCTTGCGGCTCCGACAGCCGCCAGCCGACGCTCTCGCGAACGGTGCGCAAGCCGAGCGCTACCGCGGCCCGATAATCGCCGTCGAGCCGCTCGACATGACCGTTGCGTGCGGCCATGTCGAGCGGCTCGCCCGAACCGTTGCGGTGATCGGCACCCTCGTATCCGCCCATCCAGAACGAACGGAACGGCGCCTCGGATGCCGCGCGCGACGATGAAGAGCCGGAACACGCCGCGAAACGCGCTGGAGTGCGCCGCATCGAACGCTGCATCGGATGCTCGGGGTTGCCACGGACGCCCGCGGCGCAGCAATCGGCGTGCCGCTGCTGCGGTGCACGCCAGGGCTCAGGCCGACGTCTGCGCGCTTCGCGCGACCGGTGCGCGCAACGTTTCTCCGCACAGCAGCCGGTCGAAATACGCGATCGTCCGCGCCAGTCCGGCGCGAAGCGAAACCTGCGGTTTCCAGTCGAGCTCGCGCAGCGCCCGCGACAGATCGGGGCGCCGCTGCACCGGGTCGTCGACCGGCAGCGGCTCGAAGACGATCGGCGAGGCCGACCCGGTGAGCTCGAGAATCGCGCGAGCCAGGTCGATCATCTGCGATTCGGTCGGATTGCCGAGATTGATCGGACCGGTGACGTCGGGCGGCGACTGCGCGAGCCGCAGCAGGCCTTCGACGGTGTCGTCGACATAGCAGAACGATCGTGTCTGCAGGCCGTTGCCGTAGAGCGTGATCGGCTCTCCGGTGAGCGCCTGCACGATGAAGTTCGAGACGACGCGCCCGTCGTCCGGATGCATGTTCGGCCCGTAGGTGTTGAAGATGCGCGCGATCTTGACCGGGACGCCGTACTGGCGGTGAAAATCCATGAACAGCGTCTCGGCGCATCGCTTGCCTTCGTCGTAGCAGGCACGCGGGCCGATCGGGTTGACGTGACCCCAATACGACTCGGTCTGCGGGTGGACGGCCGGGTCGCCGTAGACCTCGCTCGTCGACGCCTGCAGGATCGGAACCCGCAGCCGGTGCGCGAGCTCGAGCAGGTGGATGGCACCGAGCACGTTGACCTTCGCGGTGTAGACCGGATCGATCTGGTAGTGCCGCGGCGAGGCGGGGCACGCGAAATTCAGGATCAGGTCGCACTCGAGCTGCAGCGGTTCGACGACGTCGTGCTCGACGAGCGCGAAGCGTTGGTTGCCGAGCAAGGGGCGAACGTTCGCACGCGATCCGGTGCGGAAATTGTCGACGCAGAAGACGCGATGCCCGGCCTCGAGCAGGCGCGCGCAGACGTGCGATCCGATCAGTCCCGCACCGCCGGCGACGAGGACCCGGCGCGACGTGCGCGCAGCGCCCGATCGGTTCCCGGCGTTTCCGTTCCTGGCGTGTCCCGTTGCGCGGCTTCGTGTCGTCATCGTTGTTCTCCGCTGGCTGCGTGACGCACTACAGGAAAAGAACGCGGTGGCGAACCGACGCGACGCTTCGCCAGAACACCGAGGCCAGCGGGATCGCCGCCGAGGTGAGCGCCATCTCGGCGACGTGTCGCAGCGAGTGCGTGGTGCCGCGCAGGCGCTTGACGGTGAGAAACCCGGTGACGAGCAGCCACGGTAGCGAGGCGACGATCGCCGCCTGCGGACGACCCGAGAACGCGGCCAGCGTCGCCGCGGCGAGCGAAGCCGCGGCGACGTAGTACTCGATGGGCGGGACGCGCCGGATGCGCTGGCGATACAGGCGCGGATGCTTGCGATAGAGCAGGGCGTCGAACACGACCTTGCGCTGTTGCGAGAGGCTCACCCCGAACGGTGCTTCGCGCACCGGATGCACGACGATCGCGTCCGCGGCGTGGCCGATCTCGCACGCGGCCTCCAGAAGCCGGAAATGAAGATCGGAATCCTCGCGCCAGGCCGACGTGAAGCGTTCGTCGAAACCGCCGATGCGCGCGAGCACGGCGCGTCGAACGAAGCAGTTGGCGGTGACGAATTCGGCGCGCGTGAGCCCCGCGGCGTCCTTCTCGTAATCGGTCGGCCGCGCGGGCAGCGGCATCACGACGCGCCCGGTGACCGCGCACGCGCCGCCCGACATCGCACGCAGCCCGGCGAGCAGCCACCGGCGGTCGGGCAGCGTGTCGTCGTCGGTGAATGCGATGACCTCGCCGCGCGCGGCGCGCCAGCCGGCGTTGCGTGCGCCCGCTGCGCCCTGCGTCGCGGTGACGGGGACGTAGCGCAGCGCGCAGCGCGCTCGCGTCGATGCGACGAGTGTGCGCACCGCGTCGTCGGGACCGTCGTCGGCGACGACGATCTCGTACAGCGAAGGATGGATCGACTGCGCGAGCAGCGCATCGAGACAGCGCCGCAGCAGCTCAGGCCGGCGAAACGTCGGCACGACGACCGAGACGAGCACGCTCATGGCGCGGTCGCGGCGGCCGTTGCGCCGCCTTTCGTCAACAGGAAAGAGCCGATGACGAGCGCATCGATCGGCGACGTCCAGAAGCACTCGACGGCATCGCGCGGGCTGCACACGATCGGCTCGCCGCGCGTGTTGAACGACGTGTTGATCAGCACCGGCACGCCGGTGCGCTGCTCGAAGAGCATGAGCACCCGATGCAGCAGCGGGTTCTGCTCGGCATCGAGCGTCTGCACGCGCGCGGTGCCGTCGAAATGCGTGACGGCCGGGATGCGCTCGGCTCGATCGGGCGGCACGTCGTAGACGAACAGCATGAACGGCGCGCGCAGCGGAACGTCGGGCTCGATTCCGTGCCCCTCGCGCGCGAACCACTGCGCGGCGCGCTCCTCGGCGACGACGGGCGCGACCGGCCGGAAATCCTCGCGGTCCTTGATCTCGTTGAGCCGCGCCTGCATCGAGGCGTCGATCGGCGAGGCGAGAATCGATCGGGCACCGAGCGCGCGCGGGCCGAACTCCATCCGTCCCTGGAACCAGCCGATCACCGCGCCGTTCGCGAGCAGGCCGGCGGCGGTCGCCGCGACGTCGTCGAGCCGCCGGTACGGCAGCTTCGACCAGCGCAGGAACGATTCGATCTCGTCGTCGTCGTACGAGGGTCCGAGATAGGCGCTGCGCATCGACCAGTTCCGGCCTGCGCCGCGCTCTCGGTAGTCGATCCACAGCGCCGCGCCGAGCGCCGTTCCGGCGTCGCCCGCGGCGGGCTGCACCCAGACGTCGTCGAATGCGCCGCGGTCGCGAATGCGTGCGTTGAGCACGCAGTTCAACGCGACGCCGCCGGCCATCGCGAGTTGCTTCATGCCCGTCTCGTGCTGCAGCCAGGCGACCATCGACAGCACGGTTTCCTCGAGGACCTTCTGCAGCGAATGCGCGATGTCGCGGTGCCGCTGCTCGAACGGCGCACCGCGCTCGCGCGCCTCGCCGAGCAGTTCGCCGAGGCGTTCGCGACGCACCGTGTAGCGGCCCTCGGCGTCGGCGCGGACGATCTCGCGAAACGCGTCCAGCATCGTCGGCCGGCCGTACGAAGCGAGCGCCATCACCTTGTATTCGTCGGACGAGTGCAGGAAACCCAGGTGCCGGGTGACGTCCTCGTAGAGCAGCCCGAGCGAGTGGGGGAGGTCGACCTGCCGCAGTCGCCGGTACTCGCGACCGTCGAAGGCGCCGTAGCTCGTCGTCGCGCGCTCGCCGCGACCGTCCATCGTCAGGACGGCGCAGCGCTCGAAGGGAGCGGCGAGGAACGCGCTGGCCTCGTGCGCGAGATGATGCTCGACGAACTCCCAGCGCGCCGCGACGTCTTCGTAGCGCACGCCGCGGAAGCGCTTCTGCAGGTGGTGCGGAGCGCCGCCGGCGAGTTGCCGCGGCGCGTTGACGACCGAGGCGACGAAGAGGCCGTGCCACGGGTCGTCGCCGGCCGCGGCGTGCGCCGAAGGCTGCATCGGCAGGACGAGCCGGCCGTCTGCGGTATCGACGTCGAGCAGCGACGGGTCGTACGAGTAGGCGATGCGATCGACGTCAAGCAGGTCGAGGCCGGCGATGCCGAGGCAGAAGTCGATCGCCGCGTACGGAAGCTGCCAAGTCGAGAACGGCACGGGACGCTTGCCGTGCTTGATTCGCGTGAAGCGTTCCTCCTCCGCGGCGGCGACGACGACGCCGTCGTCGATCAGTGCGGCGGCGGAATCGTGGTAGGCGGCGTTGATCCCGAGCGTATACAAGGCGGCTCTGCGTCCCGTGGGTCAGGTGGACCTGCGCGGTCCAGACAACCCTGACAACGGAGAACCGCGCGCCGGGCGCG
>JAKFES010000057.1:0-8019 GCA_036675585.1 Burkholderiaceae bacterium | reverse complement strand
TTCAGTTGCTCCAGCCTGCGTTGCCCGCGCCGCGACGCACGAAACCTTGTCCGCTCGACGGGCCCGATGGCCCTCGCGCGTTGCCCACGGCCAGCAGGCCCGGTCGCACGACCGCCGACCGCACCGGCCGTCGCATACGCGCCGCAGCCGCAGGAAGAGGACGGATGGCACTGGTTCAGTCCAGCAACGACGCGAACGGCAGGTACCGAACGACATCGCCGGGCGCGATCGCCTGTTGCGGCGGATTGTCGACCAGCCCGTCGCCCCAGACGGTCGACGTCAACACGGCCGAACCCTGGTTCGGGAACCGGTCGAGCCCGCCTCGATCGTTGATTCTAACGCGCAGGAATTCGCGCCGCCGATCGGGCCGGGGCCAGTCGAAATCGGCGCGCATCGGCAGCGCACGCGGTGCGACGTCGGCTACGCCCTGCAGCCGCAACAGGAACGGGCGCACCATCAGCACGAACGTGACGAAGCTCGAGACCGGATTGCCCGGCAGCCCGATGAAGTGCGCGCTGCCGGTGTCGGTGCCGCCTCGGCGCACGCGACCGTACGCGAGCGGCTTGCCCGGCTTCATCGCGATCTGCCACATCCGCAATTCGCCCTCGGCTTCCACCGCGGGCTTGACGTGATCTTCCTCGCCGACCGAAACGCCGCCCGAGGTGAGGATGAGGTCGTTGCCGGCGGCCGCGCGGCGCAGCGCCTCGCGCGTGGCGGCGAGCGTATCGGGCACGTGGCCCAGGTCGGAGATCTCGCAGCCGAGGCGGCGCAGCAGCGAAACGAGCACGAAACGGTTGCTGTTGTAGATCGCACCGGGCCGCAGCGCCTCGCCGGGCATCGCGAGCTCGTCGCCGGTGAAGAAGCACGCCACGCGCGTGCGCCGGCGCACGGGCAGCGCGGCGAGCCCGACCGATGCGGCGAGCCCCACCGCCTGCGCGCCGAGCCGGGTGCCCGCCGGCAGGATCACGCTGCCGGCGCGGATGTCCTCGCCGGCGCGGCGGATCCACTCGCCGGGCCGCGGGCAGTGCGTGAAGGCGACCGCGTCGCCGTCGGCCTGCGCCTGCTCCTGCATGACGATCGCGTCGGCGCCGTCGGGAATCAGGCCCCCGGTGAAGATGCGCGCGGCCTCGCCGGCGTGCAGCGCACGACCCACGTGGCCGGCCGGAATGCGCTGTGCGACCGGCAGGCGCACCGGGCGTTCCGGCGTGGCGGCGGCGAGGTCGTCGCGGCGCACCGCGTAGCCGTCCATCTGCGTGTTGTCGTGCGGGGGAACGTCGAGCGTCGAGCGGACGTCGGCGGCGAGCACGCGGCCGGCGGCGTCGATCGTGGCGAGCGTTTCGGTTTCGTCGAGCGGCGCGGCGTGCCCGAGCAGCGCCGCGAGCGCGTCATCGAACGGCTGCAATCCGGGTTTCATGCATTCGGTCGAGCTGGTCCAGGATGAATTCGGCGATCGCGTCGGGATCGTTCAGGTCGAGCGTCGGCAGCGTCGTGTCGAGCGGGGCGTCGGTCGCGACGGCGACGATGTTGGGGTCTTCGCGAAACAGCGGCTGCGTGCCGAGCGACGGGCGGTGCACCTCGAGCTTCGGAATCGCCGCGCGCTTGTAGCCTTCGACGAGCACGAGGTCGCACGGCGAGAACCGTTGGAGCTGCTCGCTCAGCGAAGGCTCGGCTTCGTCGCGCAGCTCGTGCATCAGCACCCAGCGCTGGTCGGAGGTGATCAGCACTTCGGAGGCGCCCGCCTCGCGGTGGCGATACGAATCCTTGCCCGGCTTGTCGATGTCGAACAGGTGATGCGCGTGCTTGACCAGCGACACGCGCAGCCCGCGCAACACGAAGCGCGGGATCAGCTGTTCGATCAGCGTCGTCTTGCCCGAGCCGGAGTAGCCGGCGAACCCGAAGACTTTCATGTCGGAAACGAGGATACCCGACCCGGCGCCTTCACGCGCGTCACGAGCACGCTGCCGGCGAGGATGAGCCCCAGCCCGACGAAAGCGCGCGCATCGAGCCGCTCGTCGAGCAGCAGCGCGCCGAGGAAGACCGCGATCAGCGGCATCAGGAACATCGCGAGCGACGCCCGCGTCGCGCCGACCCGCTGCACGAGCAGGTAGTTCAGCGCCGCCGGCACGATCGTGCCGACCACCGCCATCGCGACCAGCGTCCAGACGAGCGGCGCATCGGCGCGCACGTTCCACGGCCGTTCGAGCGCCAGCGCGAGCGGCACCAGGATCAGCGCGGCGGCGACGAACATGCCCGCCGTCATCGCGACCGGGTCGATCGGGCGCGCGCGGCGCATCCAGACGGTGCCGGCGGCGTAGGCGAGCGGCCCGCACAGCGTGATCAGCTCGGCGATCGCGTGCTTGCCCAGCCCGGCGACGATCGACGGACCGATCACCGCGACCACGCCGCCGATGCCCAGCGCGATGCCCGACACCTTGGCGAGGCCCAGGCGCTCGTCGTGCAGCACGGCGTGCGCGATGAGCAGCGTGAACAGCGGCGTCATCGAATAGAGGATCGCGCTCAGCCCGCTGGCGATCGTCTGCTGGCCGATCGCCAGTGCGCAGTACGGGACGACGATGACGCCGAGCGAGGCGACGAGCATCGTGCGGCGATCGGCGCGCGCGCGGGGCAGCGGGCGCCCGAGCAGCGCCGCGGCGGCCAGGCCCATCGGCATGGCGAGCAACACGCGCAATGCGGCGAGCGTGAACGGCGGCAGCTGCTCGACGAGCACCTTGTTCAGCAATACCGAGCTGGCGAAGCTCGCACTCGTAGCCAGCAGCAGCAGCCACTGGCCGACGCCCATCGGGCGGTTCGCCGCGTTCAGGCGTCGACCCGCCAGCGGCAATCGACGCTCGACGGTCGCGCTTCGCAGCGGTCGGCGATGTATTGTTTCAGGCGCTCGACGTCGACCGGCATCCGGTCGAAGCGCTGCGGCAGCGCTTCGATGCCGTCGTATCCCGGCGGACGCGGGGCCTCGACGCCGATCGCCTCGCGGATCGTGTCGCCGAACTTGGCCGCCTGCGCGGTCTCCAGGCAGATCATCGGCACGCCGGCTTCGCGCCAGTGGCGCGACACGTGCACGCCGTCGGCGGTGTGCGGGTCGACGACGACGCCGTAGCGCTCGTGCACCGCGCGGATCGTCGCGATGCGGTCGGCATGCGTGCTGCGGCCCGAGGCGAAGCCGAACGACGGCAGGCGCTCGGCCTCGGCGCTGCCCGCGAGGTCGAACTGCCCGTCGCGCTCGAGCGCGGCCCACCATTCGCGCACGCGCGCCGCGTCGTGGCCGGCCAGGTCGTAGGCGAAGCGCTCGAAATTCGACGCCTTCGAGATGTCCATCGACGGACTGCTCGTGTGGTGCGTCTCGGCCGCCGCGCGCGGCCGGTAGCGACCGGTGCGGATGAATTCGTCGAGCACGTCGTTCTCGTTGGTCGCGACGACCAGCCGCGACACGGGCAGCCCCATCTGCCGCGCAATGTGCCCGGCGAGCACGTTGCCGAAGTTGCCCGACGGCACCGCGAACGAGACACGCTCTTCGTTCGACGCGGTGGCCGCGAAATAGCCCTTGAAGTAGTAGACGACCTGCGCGGCGACGCGCGCCCAGTTGATCGAGTTCACCGTCCCGATCGAGAAGCGGTGCTTGAAGATCAGGTCGTTGGAGACTGCCTTGACCAGGTCCTGGCACTCGTCGAACACGCCGTCGATCGCGACGTTGAAGATGTTCGGCTCGGCCAGCGAATACATCTGCGCGGTCTGGAACGCGCTCATGCGCCGGTACGGCGAGAGCATGAACACCTGGATCGCGTGGCGCCCGCGCATCGCGTATTCGGCGGCGCTGCCGGTGTCGCCGGAGGTCGCGCCGAGGATGTTCAGCTCGCACTTGTGTTCGTGCAGCACGTGCTCGAAGAGCGCGCCGAGCAGTTGCATCGCGACGTCCTTGAACGCGAGCGTGGGCCCGTTCGACAGGCGCAGCAGGTGCAGCCCCGCTTCGAGCTCGACGAGCGGCGTGATCTCGTCGGAGCCGAAGGTTTTCGCGGTGTAGGTGCGCTCGCACAGCCGGCGCAGTTGCGCGGCCGGGATGTCGTCGGCGTACAGCCGCAGGATCTCGAACGCGAGCTCGGCGTACGGCAGCGCACGCCAGCGCGCGAGCGTCGGCGCGTCGATGCGCGGATAGTGGTCGGGGACGACCAGGCCGCCGTCGGGGGCGAGCCCGCCGAGCAGGATTTCGGTGAAGCGCGCCGGCGGCATGCCGCCGCGCGTGGACAGGTATTTCATCGCGGGGACGCCGGGCGTTCTTACTGCAGGTCTTCGAGCCGGATGCGCACCGCGCGCGAGAGCACCGTGGACAGCGCCTCGATGCGTTCGATCGCGCCGACGATGCACTTCTCCACGGTGCGGTGCGTGAGCAGGATGATGTCGGTCTGGTTCTCGCCTTCGCCGGGCTCGCGCTGCAGCGCCGCGTCGATCGAGATTCCGCCGTCGGCGAGGATGCGCGTGATGTCGGCGAGCACGCCGGGCTGGTCGGACACGCGCAGGCGCAGGTAATACGCGGTCTCGACCTCCTCGATCGGCAGCACCGGCAGATCGGACAGCGATTCGGCCTGGAACGCCAGGTGCGGAACGCGGTTCTCGGGGTCGGAGGTGAGCATGCGCGCGACGTCGACCAGGTCGGCGACGACCGCGCTCGCGGTCGGCTCGGCGCCGGCGCCCTTGCCGTAATACAGCGTTTGCCCGACGGCGTCGCCCTTGACCAGCACCGCGTTCATCGCGCCCTCGACGCTGGCGATCAGCCGCGCGGCCGGAATGAGCGTGGGGTGCACGCGCAGCTCGATGCCCCGCGGCCGCCCGTCGGCGTCGTCGCGCCGGCGCGTCACGCCGAGCAGCTTGATCCGGTAGCCGAGCTGCTCGGCGTAGCGGATGTCCTCGGCCTGCAGCGCGGTGATGCCTTCGACGTGGCATTTGTCGAACTGCACCGGAATGCCGAAGGCGATCGCCGACAGGATCGTGATCTTGTGCGCAGCATCGATGCCCTCGATGTCGAACGTGGGGTCGGCCTCGGCGTAGCCGAGCCGCTGCGCTTCGGCGAGCACGACGTCGAACGCGAGCTTGCGGTCGCGCATCTCCGACAGGATGAAGTTCGTCGTGCCGTTGATGATGCCGGCGATCCACTCGATGCGGTTGGCCGTGAGCCCTTCGCGCAGCGCCTTGATGATCGGCACGCCGCCGGCGACCGCGGCCTCGAAGGCGACGATGACGCCGCGCCGCGATGCGGCGCGAAAGATCTCGTTGCCGTGCACCGCGAGCAGCGCCTTGTTCGCCGTGACGACGTGCTTGCCGCGCTCGATCGCGGCGAGGACGAGCTCGCGGGCGATGCCGTAGCCGCCGATCAGCTCGACGACGATGTCGACCTGCGGATCGTCGAGCACCTGGCGGGCGTCGGCAACGACTTCGACGCCCTCGCCGACCCGCTCGCGCGCACGCGCGACGTCGAGGTCGGCGACCTTGACGATCTCGATCGGACGCCCGGCGCGGCGCCGGATCTCGTCCTGGTTGCGCTTCAGGACGTCGAAGGTGCCGCCGCCGACCGTCCCGATTCCCAGCAATCCGACCCGTACGGGCTCCGCTCTTCCATTCGACATGTCTGCTCGTGCCGGGAGTTCAGGCGGCAACCCGGATCAGCCCGTCGTTGCGGAACATCTCCTTGATGCCCCGCACCGCCTGGCGGATCCGCTGCTCGTTCTCGATGAGCGCGAAGCGCACGTGGTCGTCGCCGTATTCGCCGAAGCCGATGCCCGGCGAGACCGCGACCTTGGCGTCGACCAGCAGCTTGCGGGCAAAGGCGAGCGAGCCCATCGCGCGATACGGCTCGGGAATCCGCGCCCAGATGTACATCGACGCGCTCGGAACGTCGACTTCCCACCCCGCCTCGTGCAGCGAGCGCGCGAGCACCGTGCGCCGCGTCTGGTATTTCAGCCGGGCTTCCTCGACGCAGTCCTGCGGGCCGTCGAGCGCGGCGATGGCGGCGACCTGGATCGGCGTGAACGTGCCGTAGTCGTGGTAGCTCTTCATGCGCGTGAGCGCGGCGACCAGCTCGGCGTTGCCGACCATGAAGCCGATGCGCCAGCCGGCCATGTTGTAGCTCTTGCTCATCGTGAAGAACTCGACGGCCACCTCGCGCGCGCCGGGCACCTGCATGATCGAAGGCGCGCGATAGCCGTCGAACACGATGTCGGCGTAGGCGAGATCGTGCACGACGATGATGTCGTGCTCGCGCGCGAGCGCGACGACGCGCTCGAAGAACCCGATGTCGACGCACATCGCCGTCGGGTTGCTCGGAAAGCCGAGGATCATCATCTTCGGCTTGGGCGACGTCTCGCGCACGGCGCGCTCGAGCTCCTCGAAGAAATCGACCCCCGGCGTCATGCGCACCGACCGGGTCTCGGCACCGGCGATGACCGCGCCGTAGATGTGGATCGGGTAGCTCGGGTTGGGCACGAGCACCGTGTCGCCGCGATCGAGCGTGGCGAGCATCAGGTGCGCGATGCCTTCCTTGGAGCCGATCGTGACGATCGCCTCGGTGGCCGGATCGATGTCGACGTCGTAGCGCCGCTTGTACCAGTCGGCGATCGCCTTGCGCAGCCGCGGAATGCCCTTGGAGACCGAATAGCCGTGCGTGTGCGGGCGCTGCGACGCCTCGACGAGCTTGTCGATGATGTGCTGCGGCGCCGGGCCGTCGGGATTGCCCATGCTCATGTCGACGACGTCTTCGCCACGGCGGCGCTCGGCCATCTTCAGCTCGGCCGTGATATTGAACACGTACGGCGGCAGACGCTTGATGCGAGAGAACTCGCGGGGAGAACCCATACTCGACTCCGGTAAGCTTCCGAATGTAACATTTTCGGTTCACTTCGACCGCCTTTCGGCACCCCCTTTTTCCCCATGAAGCTGCACGCCCAGGCGCCCGGCGCGATGAACCTCTTCACCGCGTACGGCGACGGATACATCGAGGTCAACGGCGAGCGCCACGCCGGCGCCGTGCTGGTCGTCCCCGAGGCGGCCGTCGTCGACTGGGGCGTCGCCGATTTCGACGCGCTGACGGCGGACGATTTCGAGCGGCTGCTCGCGCTCGAGCCCGAGCTGGTCCTGCTCGGCACCGGCGCCGCCCAGCGTTTCCCGCACCCGCGCCTGACCGCGGCGCTGACGAACGCGCGCATCGGGCTCGAAGTGATGGACACCGGCGCGGCGTGCCGCACCTACAACATCCTCGTCGCCGAAGGCCGCCGCGCGCTGGCGGCGGTGTTGCCGACCTGAAATGAGCGTCCGCATCGGCCATCCCATACCCGCGTTTCGCGCCGCGTCCACCGGCGGCGAGATCGACTCGGCGCAGCTGAAAGGGCGCACCGTCGTCCTCTACTTCTACCCGAAGGACAACACGCCCGGCTGCACCCGGCAGGGCGCCGATTTTCGCGACGCGCACGAAGCGTTCGCCGCGGCCGGCGCGGTCGTGCTCGGCGTCTCGCGCGACAGCCTGAAGTCGCACCAGGGCTTCAAGACGAAACTGCAATTCCCGTTCGAGCTCGTCTCGGATGCCGACGAAACGCTGTGTCGGGCATTCGACGTGCTCCGCGAGAAGAACCTGTACGGCCGGAAGGTGTGGGGCGTCGAGCGCTCGACCTTCGTCGTCGACTCCGAAGGCCGGCTCGTGCGCGAATGGCGCGGCGTGAAGGTACCGGGCCACGTCGACGAAGTGCTCGAGGTCGTGCGCTCCCTCTGACAGGCAGGAACATGCCGCTACCGAAGCCGCCGAACAAGCCCGCCACCCTCCTCGACCTGTCGAACGCGGTCGAAGCGCGCCCGACGCGCAGCCCGCGCAAGCCGCCCGCCGCAGAACCGAGCCGCGTCGTGCCGATGCGCGCACCGGCGGCGGTGTCGGCGGCCGGCGCGGCCTACGCCCCGGCGGAGGCGGCGTACGAGCCTTCGGCCGCACCGTCCCTGGTGCCCGCCGCGGCCGGAGCGCCGGCGAGC
>JAKFES010000300.1:0-41283 GCA_036675585.1 Burkholderiaceae bacterium | reverse complement strand
TGCCGAGCCGCCACACTTCGTTGCCGGCTCCTTGCGTGGAACCACCACGCGCGTCGCCGGCGCCTCGTTTGGCGGCTCGGCAGGCCCCGGCGCGGGGACGATCGTAGTGTGAACAGGCCCTAGTTCGCCGCGAGCCACGCAGGCACCGGGAGCCCGCGTTCGCGCAGGAACGCGGGCTCGAACAGCTTCGATCGATAGCGGTTGCCCGAATCGCACAGCATGGTGACGACCGTGTGTCCCGGGCCCAGCTCGCGTGCGAGGCGGATCGCGCCGGCGACGTTGATGCCGCTCGATCCGCCCACGCACAGGCCTTCGTCGCGCAGCAGATCGAACACGACCTCGAGCGCCTCGGCGTCGGGGATCCGATACGCATCGTCGATCGGTGCGCCTTCGACGTTCGCCGTCACCCGACCCAGTCCGATCCCCTCGGTGACCGAGCTGCCGCTGCTCTCGAGCCGGCCGTGCTTGAACCAGGAATACATCGCCGCGCCCACCGGGTCGGCGGCTGCGATGCGGATCGACGGGTTGCGCGACTTCAGCGACATCGCGACGCCGGCGAGCGTGCCGCCGGTGCCGATCGCGCAGGTGAAGCCGTCGATGCGACCGTCGGTCTGCCGCCAGATCTCCGGGCCGGTCGACTCGCGATGGCCTTCGCGGTTGGCGAGGTTGTCCCACTGGTTGGCGTAGAACGCGCCGTTCGGCTCGCTCGTCGCGAGTTCCGCGGCGAGGCGCGTGGCGACGTGCACGTAGTTGTCGGGGTCCTTGAACGGCTTGGCCGGAACCTCGCGCACCTCGGCGCCGTACAGCCGCAGCAGGTCCTTCTTCTCCTGGCTCTGCGTCTCGGGGATGACGATGATCGTCCGGTAGCCGCGTGCATTGGCGACCAGCGTCAGGCCGATCCCGGTGTTGCCCGCGGTGCCCTCGACGACGACACCGCCCGGTCGCAGGAGGCCGCGCCGTTCGGCGTCGAGAATCAGGAACATCGCCGTGCGGTCCTTCACCGACCCGCCGGGATTGAGGAACTCGGCTTTCGCCAGCACTTCGCAGCCCGTCGTCTCGGATGCCTTGCGCAGGCGGATCAGTGGCGTGTTGCCGATGGCACCGACGAAGCCGTCGACGATCTCGTTCATTGCATTCCTCCCCGGAGAGCCGAGCGCTCATTCTAGGATTTGCGCGCGCGGGCAATACAATGAACCCATGACAGGGCCCATCGACGTCGTCGAGGTCGAGACCGGCACGCAACCCGATGCCGCCGTATTGTGGCTGCACGGGCTGGGCGCCGACGCGCACGATTTCGAGCCGGTCGTCGCGCAACTGCGCCTGCCCGCGCGCAGTTCGCTTCGCTTCGTGTTTCCGAACGCGCCGGTCAGGCCGGTCACGATCAACGGCGGCATGCCGATGCGCGCCTGGTACGACGTCGCCGACCTGGACGGCATCCGCCAGGACGAAGCAGGCATTCGCGCCTCGCAGCGCCTGCTCGAGCGCCTCGTCGAGCGCGAGGTGTCGCGCGGCATCGACACGCGCCGGATCGTGCTCGCCGGCTTCTCGCAGGGCGGCGCCATCGCGTTGCACACCGGGCTGCGCTCGCGGGCGCCGCTCGCCGGCATCCTGGCCTTGTCGACCTGGCTGCCGCTCGCCACGACGGTCGCCGACGAACGCGACGCGGCCAATGCGTCGGTGCCGATCTTTCTCGCGCATGGCACCGACGACCCGACGATCGCGATCGAGCGCGCGCGGCGGTCGTGCGAGGTACTCGCGGCGCTGGGTCATGCGCCGCAATGGCACGAGTACCCGATGGGGCACGCGGTGTGTCCGCAGGAACTCGCCGACATCGGAGCCTGGCTGTCGGAAGTCCTCTGAGCCGCGGCGTCCGGGAATCGCGCTTTTCAGGCTGGATGACGGATGACGCGCTCGCCGCCGGCGGCATCGCTTCGTTCGCTCGCGGCCGGTTCGCCGCCGACGAACAGGCTGGCCAGCCAGGCTGCGAAGAACACGAGCGCCAGCTGCACCATCCGCCAGCCGGCGCTCGCCTGCTCGTCGACCAGATAGCTGTTGCATACGCGCACCGGAGCGGCGACGTACAGCCACCCCAGAACCGCGAGCATGCTGAAGAAGTTGTTCCACACGAAGCCGCGGCCGAGGGCCCCGAGGCGTTCCCACGCGAGCGCCAGCGGGGCGCCGACCAGCAGCGGCAAACTGACGAATTTCGCCGCCTCGGCCCACGGGCTCGTCAGCGTCGCATCGAGCGCGCGCGGCAGCATCCAGTAGCTCGACGCCAGCATCGCCAGCAGCGCCAGCGGCCACGGGCCGCCGACGAATCGGCGCAGCGCGATCCTGCGGCGTGCCGCAAGCGCGCGCGCGGCCGCGAAGCCGGCTGCGGCCAGCAACGGCATCTGCACGAGCATGTGCGCGCTCATGGACGATTCGAGCGCTTCGCGCAGCGGAGCGAGCGCGAGCGCCGTCGCGCACACGAGCGGGGCGGCGACCCGCACCGCACGCCGGCGAGCGAGTCCGAGGATCGCCGTGCGCACGCGCTTCATCTACGCAGTCCGATCTCGGCGAGGAAACGCCGAGGCTCCTCGATGTCGGAGATCCGCACGAGTCGTCCGTCGGCGTCGAGCAGATGGATCGCGGCGTTGTGCTCGTAGCCGCCGAGGCCGTCGGGGATCACCACGACGCCGAACGCGCCGAGCAGTGCCTCGAGCTGCGCTTCGTCGGCGATTCGTGCGACGCGCCAGTGCCTGCCGTCGGCGCCGTTCGCAACGGCCCACGCCTTCAGCGCGGCGGGGTCGTCGCGCGCGCGATCGAAGCTGAGCGAGAGCAGCGCGAAATCGGCGCCGAGCCGATCGGCCGGCACGGCGTCGCGCATCTGCCGGAACGCGGCGCCCAGACTGCGGCAGATCGAGGCGCAACGCGTATAGACGAACTCGACCGCGACGCGGCGGCCGCGATATTCGTCCAGCGTGAAGCGGCGCCCGTCCTGGTCCTCGAAGGCGACCGCGGGAATCGGCATCGGGCTGCGCAGTACCTGCTCGCGACGCGCCGCTTCGGCGGTGAATGCGCGCAATCCGTCCGTGCCCCACCAGAAGGTGCCCGCCGCCGCCAGCAGGATGGCCAGCGTCGCGAAGCCGGCGCGGCCGGCGCGCCACTCCGCGCGTTCGTTCGTGCGGCGTGGCGCCCGGGCCGTCACGCGCCGGCGCCTCGGGCGAACGCGGCGCGCGGTGCGTCCAGCGACGCGGCAGGAAGGCGGAGCAGGAAACGCACCGAGAAGACCAGCACCGCGAGGACGATGCACGCCGCGAACACCGCGCCGACACGGTCGTACGGCACCCACTCGGGCAGGTGCGCGGCATAGCGGCGCGCGACGCTCTCCTTGCCCGAGTAGAGAAAACTCAGCGTGAACCCCAGCGTGCAAACGACGAACAGCCACAGCGCGACGCGGTCGAGCAGGCCGTCGACGCTCTCGCGTGCGGGCTTTCCGATGTAGTACAGGAAGCCGAACACCATCGTGACCATGCCGAGCAGCAGATACGTGTGGAAGTGTCCCGGAACCCACAGCGTGTTGTGCATCACGTAGTTCACCGTGATCGTTCCGTCGATGAACGCCGGCATCGCGCCCGCCGCCCAGCCGAACAGCGAGACGAACAGCAGCTTCGACGCCATGTCCCAGCGGATTCCCGAGCGATAGACGAGCATCAGTCCGCCGTAGGCCGTGACGACGAGGATCGGGAACGTGTTCAGGTAGCCGACCACGTGCCCCATGATCAGCATCCATCTCGGCAGTGCGAAATCCATCAGCAGATGGTGCGGATAGATGATGAGCACCATCAGCGTCGAAGCGGTCCACGAGGCGAGGAACACGCGGTTCGATTTCCACGGACGCTGCGCGTAGCGCGGAAGGATCTCGTAGACCGCGATCACCGCCATGTAGATCGTGGCATTGATGAACACGTGGCCGAAGAAGTAGATCAGGTTCTTCGCCAGCAGCGCGTCGATTTCGAACGACGGCACGTAGACGTTCACCATCATCATGACGAGAATGCTGGCGCCGGCCACCAGCCCGACCAGGTTGACGATCGTCACCATCGTCGAGGCGACCACCGTCGGCGGCGGCGCATTGCCGTCGTCGGGCCCGAAGAGCTGCGGCCAGCCCAGCGAGCGCGAGAAACTGCCGTAGCGCGCGATGATCGCGCGGGCGATGTCCAGGTGCAGCAGCAGGAAACCCACGCCGATCACCAGCAGGCCGCCCATGAACAGCGCCGCCGAGCCCGGGCTCCACATTCCCATCGACTTGCCCGGGAGCGGGTGGAGGAACGTCCATCCGCCATGGAAGCGTCCTCCGAGCACGCTGGCGAGAATCATCGCGACGCCGCCGACGAACAGCGCCAGGTTCGCGAACAGCACGCGCGGGGAAAGCTCGACGTACTGCGCGAGGAAGTGCCACATGATCGCCGCGCCGGCGATCGCCGCGATGCCGACCATTCCTGCGCCGTGCAGCGTCATCAGCTGGTAGAACCACATCGGCCCCAGCGCGATGAATTCGGCCTGCTCCATGCGCATGAGCACGCCGAACACCATCATCAGCAGCAGTGTCGCCACCGCGGTGACGAGATACGCCAGCACGCCGGGGTGTGCGCCTCGATCGATCGATTTCGTGTATGCGGCCATGTCGGTTCCTACCGTTTGACGACCTTGATCTCGGCGATCATGGCGTGATGGACAACGCCGCAGTACTCCATGCAGAGCACGCGGTAGGTGCCTGCGGCATCGAAGGTGTGGTGCAGCGTGTTGACGTAGCCGGGCATCGCCTGCGCCTGCGCGACGAGTTTCAGGTCGGCGTCGTAGATGCCGAAGCCGTGGTTGACGTCGGCACTGGTGATGCGGAACTCGACCGGCTCGCCCATCGTGACTTCGTCGTGGCTCAGTTGCCAGCGCCATTGATGGCCGATCGCGTCGATGACCTGCGCCTGGCCCGCCCGGGCGTTCGCCCGCGCCGATCCATACGGCAGGTCGATCAGGTTGTAGACCATCGCCGGACCCAGCGTGACCACCATCACCCAGAACAATCGCGCGCGCAGCCGGTACGCGCGTTTCTGCAGCGGCGTGTAGTCGTCCTCGCGCACATGCGACTGCGAGTAGACGAACAGGAAGACGGCGAGGATCAGGCCCATCAACGCGAGCGAGACCAGCCAGGCGGATTCGTGCAGCATCGAAGCGGCCCGTTCAGCGCGGCGCCGCGCTGGTGGCGGCGAGTCGCGTATCGAGGTGGAACGATGCCGGCTCCATCTGCCACAGCGCCGCATGGACCGCTTCGTGCAGCGGATCGACGCCGAGGCGCGCAAGGGCGGCCAGGTCGATCGGCGCGGTCGGCGTCGGCTCGTGGTCCAGCATCCGCTCGAAGCTCGCGGCGAGCGGATCCTCCTGAGCCGGCGGGGCGGCGAACGCGGTGGCTGCGACAGCGGTGGCTGCGAGAGCGGCGGCGATCCGTATTTTCATGGCATTCTCCCCGTTCAGTGGCGGGCGCAGTACCGCGCCCCTGACGTGTTCAACGCCAGAGTCGTGCCAGTTGCCGCAATCGCTTGATCTGCATCATCTTTCCAGCATCCGCCCGGTGCGGGTACCGTTACGTGAATGGCGTTCTTGCGTTCAAATGAACGTTCACATTGAACAACGGACGTTGCGCTCGTGGTCACGCTAGCCGCCTTGAAGGTACTGCTCGACAGCCTCGAGGAAGGCGTGCTCTTTCTCGACGACCAGCGACGCGTCGTCGAGATCAATTCCGCGGGCGCGCGTTTGCTGGGCAGTTGCGCCCCGAGCCTCGTCGGCGCGCTGTGTCCGACGCTTTTTGCGGGCACCCGATGCGCGCGGGAGTGCGAGACGCGCGGGCGCTGCTCGCTCGTGCCGGGTCGCACGGCGATGCGCAAGACGCAGGACATCACGCTCAAACGCGATGATTCCGAAATCACGCTGCGCATGTGGGCGATGCTGCTGCCGCCGAACGATGCCGGGCTGCACTGCTCGATCGTGCTGCGCGATCGAACGCGCGAAGTCGCGCTCGAGGCCGAGGTGCGGCAGCGCTGGAGCCTCGGCGGCCTGGTCGGGCGCACGCCGGCGATGCAGGCGCTGTACGCGCAGATCCTGCGCGCGGCGACGAGCGACGCGAGCGTGCTGATCTACGGCGAAAGCGGTGTCGGCAAGGAGCTCGTCGCACGTGCGTTGCACGACAATTCGCCGCGCAACAAGGGCCCGTTCGTGCCGCTCGATTGCGGCGCGCTGCCCGAGAACCTGCTCGAATCCGAACTGTTCGGACACGCGAAGGGCGCGTTTTCCGGCGCGACCCATGTGCGTGTCGGACGTTTCGAGGCGGCCAACGGCGGCACGCTCCTGCTCGACGAGATCGGCGAGATCTCGCCGGCGATGCAGACGAAGCTGCTGCGCGTCCTGCAGGAACGCGAGGTGGTGCGTCTCGGGGAGAACCTGCCGCGCAAGATCGACGTGCGCGTCATCACGGCCACGCACCGCGACCTGAAGGCGATGGTGCGCAAGGGCACGTTCCGCGAGGATCTCTACTATCGGCTGCGCGTGCTGCCGCTGGAGATCGCACCGCTTCGCGAGCGCAGCCAGGACATCCCGCTGCTCGCGAGCAAGATGCTCGCCGAGCTGTCGGAGCGCTATCGGCGTGCGCCGATGCGTCTGGCTTCCGATGCGATGGCCGCGCTCGAGTCGTACGCGTGGCCGGGCAACGTGCGCCAGTTGTCGAACGCGCTCGAGTTCGCGGTCGTGCACGCCGAGGGCTCGGTGATCCAGCGGCGCAACCTGCTGCCCGAGCTGCTCGAAACGGCGCCTCCGAGCGTCGAAGCCGACGACGCGCTCGCGCTGGCGCGGCCGCGCTACTACCGGATGCCCGTGTCGCCCCGGGAAGAGGAGGCGCGCATCCGACGCGTGCTCGAGCAGACCGGCGGAAACCGCGCCGAGGCGGCCCGCCGTCTCGGCATGTCGCGCACGACGCTCTGGAAGCGGCTGCGGGACTGACACTTCCGCGTCCAGCTCGGGTATCGTGCACGTCGTGTCTTCGACCCTCAAACCGATTACCGACCGGCCGGCGCCTGACCGCTTCGCGGACGTGACGGCGCCGCCCGCCGCCGAGCGCCGGCGCGCGGTCATCGAACGGCTGCGAGCCATCCTTCCCGAGCACTGCCTGCTGCACCGGGACGAGGACACGCGCCCGTACGAATGCGATGGGCTGAGTGCGTTTCGCCAGATGCCGGTCGCCGTCGCCTTGCCCGAGAGCGAGGAGCAGGTGCGCGCCGTGCTGAAGGCGTGCCACGCGCTCGACGTGCCGGTCGTCGCGCGCGGTGCCGGCACCAGCCTGTCGGGCGGCTCGATGCCGCACGCCGCGGGCGTCGTGCTGTCGATGGCGAAGTTCAACCGGATCCGCTCGATCGACCCGATCGCGCGCATCGCCCGCGTCGAGCCCGGCGTGCGCAACCTCGCGATCTCCGAGGCGGCGGCCGCGCACGGGCTGTACTACGCACCCGATCCGTCGTCGCAGATCGCGTGCTCGATCGGCGGCAACATCGCCGAGAACTCGGGCGGCGTGCACTGCCTGAAATACGGTCTCACCGTGCACAACGTGTTGCGCGTGCGCGCACTCTCGAGCGACGGCGAACCGATCGAGTTCGGCTCCGAGGCGCTCGACACCGCGGGGCTCGACCTGCTCGCATTGTCGATCGGTTCCGAGGGCATGCTCGCGGTCGTCACCGAAGTGACCGTCAAGCTCGTTCCCACCCCGCAACTGGCGCGGGTGCTGATGGCGTCGTTTGCCGACGTCGTCAGCGCGGGCGATGCGGTGGCCAGGATCATCGCGGCGGGGATCGTGCCCGCAGGACTCGAGATGATGGACCGCAAGGCGACGATCGCCGTCGAGCAGTTCGTGCACGCCGGATACGATCTCGACGCGGCCGCGATCCTGCTCGCCGAATCCGACGGAACGCCCGAGGAGGTCGCCGACGAGATCGAGCGCATGGAGAACGTGCTGCGCGAAGCGGGCGCAAGCGGCATCCGCGTGTCGAACTCCGAGGCCGAACGGCTGCTGTTCTGGTCCGGGCGCAAGAACGCGTTCCCCGCGGCCGGGCGCCTTTCGCCCGACTACTACTGCATGGACGGGACGATCCCCCGGCGCATGATCGGACGCATGCTCGAGGCGATCGCGCAGATGGAAGAGCGCTACGCGCTGGGCTGCATGAACGTGTTCCATGCCGGGGACGGGAACCTGCATCCGCTGATCCTGTTCGATGCGAACGATCCCGACGAATGGCAGCGGGCGGAGCGGTTCGGTGCCGAGATCCTGCAACTGTGCGTCGAGTTCGGCGGGACGATCACCGGTGAGCACGGTGTGGGGATCGAGAAGATCGATTCGATGTGCGTGCAGTTCACGCCCGAGGAGCGCGCCGCGTTCTTCTCGGTGAAGCGGGCGTTCGACCCGGCCGGCATCCTGAATCCGGGCAAGGCCATTCCCACGCTCGCGCGCTGCGCCGAGTACGGGCGCATGCACGTGCACGCCGGCCGCCTGCCGTTTCCCGATCTGCCGCGCTTCTGACGATGGGCGCCGTCTCCGCCTGCGCCGATCCCGCGCTCGACGAAGTGCGCGATGCGATCCGCAGCGCCGCCGCGCACGGACGCTCGCTGCGGCTGCGGGGCGGGGGCACGAAGGATTTCTACGGCGAGGCACCGGTCGGCGACCCGCTCGAGCTGCACCGGGTGCGCGGCATCGTCGCCTACGAGCCGACCGAACTCGTGCTGCACGTTCGTTGCGGGACCACGCTCGCCGAGATCGACGAGGCGCTCGCGGCGCACGGGCAGATGCTCGCGTTCGAGCCGCCCGCGTTCGGGCCGGGCGCGACGATCGGCGGCGTCGTCGCGGCCGGGCTGTCGGGGCCGAGGCGCGCGAGCGTCGGCTCGGTGCGCGACTTCGTCCTCGGCGCCACGCTGGTCGACGCGCAGGGCCGCGTGCTGCGCTTCGGCGGCCAGGTGATGAAGAACGTCGCCGGCTTCGACGTGTCGCGGCTGCTGTGCGGCTCGCTCGGCATCCTCGGGCCGATCGTCGACGTGTCGCTGAAGGTGCTGCCGCGGCCGATGCACGAATGCACACTGCGGCTGGCGCTCGACGCAGGCGAGGCCATCGAATCGATGAACCGCTGGTGCGCGCAGCCGCTGCCGGTCTCGGCGACGCGCTGGTGCGAGGGCGAGGCGTGGGTGCGCTTCTCGGGTGCCGCGCCGGCGGTCGAAGCGGCGGCCGGGCGTTTCGAGCGCGAATGCGGCGCCAAGCGCTTCGACGCCCACGAGGCGGCGCATGCATGGCGGGCCCTGCGCGAGCACGAGGACGATTTCTTCGCCGGCGATCGCGCGTTGTGGCGCCTGTCGGTGCCGTCGACGGCGCCGTGGATCGACCTGCCGGGTCCGACGCTGATCGAATGGGCCGGTGCCCAGCGCTGGTTGCGCAGCGACGAGCCGGCCTCGCGCATCCGTGCGGCCTGCGAGCGCGCCGGCGGAACGGCGACGCTGTTTCGCGGCGGCGATCGGTCGGCGGGCGTGTTCCATCCGCTGCCGGCGCCGAACCTGCGTGTGCACCGGAACCTGAAGCAGGCTTTCGACCCGTCGGCGATGTTCAATCGCGGGCGCCTGTACCCCGACCTGTAGGACACCGAACCGAACCGTGGAAACGCACCTGGCCGACTGGCTCGCCGGCACGCCCGACGGGGCCGATGCCGAACTGAACCTGCGCCGCTGCGTGCATTGCGGCTTCTGCCTCGCGACCTGTCCGACGTACCAGCTGCTCGGCGACGAACGCGACAGCCCGCGCGGACGCATCTACCTGATGAAGCAGGTCGTCGAGGGGGCCACGCCGACCCGATCGACGCTCGAGCATCTCGACCGGTGCCTGACCTGCCGCAACTGCGAGACGACGTGTCCGTCGGGCGTCGAGTACGGACACCTGGTCGACGTCGGCCGCAAGCTCGTCGAGGAGCGCGTGCAGCGCCCGCTGCGCGAGCGCTTCGTGCGCGCGCTGCTGCGCGAAGGGCTCACGCGGCGCTGGCTGTTCGACCCGGGCATGCGCCTCGGGCAATGGTTCCGCCCGCTGCTGCCGGCCGTTCTGCGCGAGAAGGTGCCCGAGCGCCGCGCGCCCGGCGCGTGGCCGGCCCGTACGCATGCGCGCAAGGTGCTGCTGCTCAACGGCTGCACGCAGCCGGCGATGATGCCGTCGATCGACGCGGCGACGGCGCGCGTGCTCGATCGAGTCGGCGTCGAGGCGGTGGTCGAGCGCCGCTCCGGGTGTTGCGGGGCGATCCGGCATCACCTGAACGACACCGACGGCGCGCTCGCGCAGGCGCGGCGAAACATCGACGCCTGGTGGCCGCATCTGGATGCCGGCGTCGAGGCGGTGCTCGTCAACGCTTCGGGGTGCGGGGCGATGGTCAAGGAGTACGCGCACCTGCTGCGCGACGACCCCGAATACGCGGCGCGCGCGCAGCGCGTCGTCGAGGCGACGAAGGACCTCGCCGAGTGGCTGCCGCTCGAGCTGAGCGCGCACATCGATGCGCTGCGCGACGCGGTTCGCGCCGGGAAGGTTCCGGCACGCGTCGCATTCCATTCGCCGTGCACGCTGCAGCACGGCCAGCGCATCCGCGGTGCGGTCGAGCGCCTGCTCTCGACGATCGGCGTCGTGCCGTCGTTCGTGCCCGACGCGCATCTGTGCTGCGGGTCGGCCGGAACCTATTCGGTCCTGCAGCCGGCGCTCTCGAAGCAGCTGCGCGAGAACAAGCTCGCCGCGCTGCACACCGGCGAGCCGGCGACGATCCTGTCGGCGAACATCGGCTGCATCGCCCACCTGCAGGCCGGCACCGGCACGCCGGTGCGTCACTGGGTCGAGTGGATCGACGAGGCGATGGATTAGAGCCTGTTCACCCTCCGGGCCCCGGCGCGGGGACGATCGGAGCGTGAACAGGCCCTCTAGTTCTCGCCTTCCTGATACCAGTAGATCCGATGGCGACGCGACTTGATCGGCAGGACGAGCTTCTGGCCGCCGATCGACGAACTGACCGAGCCATCGCGCTGCACGGCGCTGATGATCACGTTCTGGGCACGCCCGTCGATCCGAACCACGCCGCGTACCGGTGAAGGCGGAAGCCCCCCGCCGGTGAAGACGCTCGAGCGCAGGCCTCCGCACGAACCCTCGACGCCGATCGCCCCCGAGCCGTTGAGCAGGTTCAGCCAGTAGCCGCGTGCCTCGCCGAGCGAGAAGCTGCACAGGTTGGTCGAAGTGGTCGGACGGTTGGTACTGAACACGACCAGTCCGCCGGCGATCAGCGGCGTGGTGACGGTCTGCTCGCCCTGGCCGTTCTCGTCGAGATCGATGAACCACGAGCGTTTTTCACCGCCCGGCACGACGCCCGGCGCGGTGCACAGCGCGGCGTCGCTCGCATCGATCACGTGTTCGCCCGCATCGAGATCGTGCTCGCCCACCCGCTGCGGGTCGTCGAGGTAGACGTAGAACCGGTTCTTCACGTCGGTGTACGGGTAATTCGTCATCAGCGGATGTTCCCGATCCCCGCTGCCCAGCGCGAGGTACACCTGCCCCTTGGTGGCGAGCAAGGCAGGGGTGTGCAGGAACTTGCGCCCGCCGCTCGCGGTGTACGCGGCGCGGGTGATCGTCCAGTCCGCGGCCGCGCGCGCCGCGTTCGTTCCCGGTTCGACGAACGAAATCCGCCAGACGTTGCCGCCGGTGTCCGCCGCGTACCCGAAGTCGACGAAACCGTCGTAGTCGATGTCGATCAGCGAGACGTCGCCGACGATCGACCGCATGCCCGGTGCGGCGAAGCGACGAAGAACGGTTCCGTCCTGCGCGTCGAGCACGAAGATCGTCCGCCCCTTGGCGCTGCCGCAATCGGGCGCGACGACGTCTTCGTCCTCGCATCGGTCGTAGCCCCCGCCGAGCACGATCAGCGGTTTCGATCCCCCGTCGTAGCCCTTCGTGAACGCGACGACCGGGGTCGACCAGGTCTGTCCGATCTCCTCGAAGCCCGCGCTGCAGCCGGTGTCGTCGTCGAGATTCGGGCAACCCTTGCGCCAGAGCAGGGCGGGGCTGTCCGGATTGCTGACGTCGAGCCCGTACACGGTGCGACCGCCGCGTCGCATCGCCGGGAAGATCCAGGCGGTCGCCGCGTCGGCCGTCTGGTAGGCGCCGATCGGGCCGTCGAACGAGTAGTCCTTCGGCGTCGGCGGCGGATCGACGTCGACGGTCGCCGGGTATTTCACCAGCGGTTCGTTGTCCAGCAGCCGCTTCAGCCGCGGGAAGAATTCGGGCGCGACGAGGGCCCAGCGCTCACGCCCGTCCTCCGCGTTCACCGCGCGCAGCGTTCCGTCGTTCGCTCCGTAGTAGACGACGGTTCCCGTCGTCCCGGCGTAGGTGATCGGCAGCAGCCGCGAGTGGATGACGTCGCCATGGACCGAAGAACGCACCTGATCCGCCCGCACGTCATCCAGGTTTTCGTCGAGCAAGTCCTTGCCGCTGATGTAGTCGACGACCGCGTCGGGCAGTCCGCTCGTGCCCGTGGTGAAACTGGCGATCGCCGAACCGGAGATCGTCAGCATTTTCCGGTTGACCTGCCAGGTCGGGGTCGCGTTCGTCGTCGGCGGGTTGTTGCCCTTGCGCAGGATTTCGGCGACGCCGCCTTTCTCGACGTACGCGCCGTCCGGGGTATCGGAGTAGACGTCGATGCCGTCGAAGTCGGTCAACGTGCAGCGGCTCGCCGCGCTCGGATAGATGCCGTTCTTCCAGTAGCTCCCCGAGTCGGTGGTCCAGTAACTGACCGAGCAGTCCGAGAAGAACCCGGTCTGCGGATTGATCGCTCGCGCCCCGTACTGATCGGCGAGGTCGATGTAACCGTCGTAGCTCTTGAGCGAATAGCGCTTGAAATTGCCGAACCACCGCGGCTTGGCTTTCGGATCCGGCCGGAACAGCCCGAGAAACACGAGGTTGTCGTTCTCGGCGCGGCTGTTCGCGCTCACCGGCAACGCGGCCGATGCGAACACGCTGTCGGTCGACTGGATCTCGATCAGGACCTCCCGGATCGCCTTGACGATCGAATCCTCGTCGCGCGCCGCGAAATACTTGCCGCCCCCGACCCGCGCCATGCTGTTCAGCAGCGAGGCCTGGCCGTCGTCGGGTTTCTCGTTGAACACGTCGATCGTGTAGGTCGAGATGTTCTGCTGGCCGAGTGCGGCGTTGGCGTCGGTCTTGAACAGGTAACGCGCCCACTCGTCGGCGTAGCGCAACTTGCCCGTCACGCCTGGAATCTGGCGGGTGTCGCCGCCGATGTTCGCCAGGTAGGTCGGCAGATCCTTGTCGTCGCCGTTCGGGAATCCGTTGCCGATGAAGATGACGTAGTTGCGCGCGCAGTCGGCGGTGATCGTCCCCGGCGGTGCGAAGCGGTCGTTGCCTTCGTACGCGACCGGATCGGCCTTGACCGGTCGCGGCGGGGAATAGATCTGCGTGCCGAACGCGCGGCTGCCCAGCGGCGTCCCGGCAATGTTCTTCTGTGCGTTCGCCGGGCTCGTGTATCCGCCGAAGTACTTGAATGCATCGAACAGCACGCTGCTGTATTCCGCGCTCGAGCCCGCGCCTTCGTTGTTGAAGTTCGCCAGGATCTCGTCGATCTTCGCGGCGAACGCCAACTTGTTGGCGTCGCTCATCGGCCGCATCGCGAACCGGATGTACGCGCCGCCGCCGTACTTCGAGTCGTTGAAGAGCATCAGTCCGATGTTGACGTCGGCGTCGAGCGTGGCGACGACCTGCTTGAGCGCACGCAGTTCCGACTCGCCCTGTTTTCCGAACGCCCATTTCTGGTCATTGCGCGACCAGTTGTCGGTGTTGTCGATCACGAACAGCACGTTCGGCGCGCCGGCGGACCCCCCGGTACCGGCCCCGGCGAACAGATCGATGTCTTCGGCCACCGCCGCAAACGGCGCGGCCATTGCGACGGCAATGCCCGCGCTGGCCACCATCCTGCCGAACGATCGCTTCATGTGCAGCTCCTGTTGCTCAGGGGCAGGCGGTCGACAAGTCGCCTGAAGGGACGCGCACCGAGATGCCCTGCGTGACCGCCGCCTGCGCGCGGGTGGCGGAATCCTCCGCCAGCGCCCGGACGTTCCAGAGCGTCTGGGCGCAAAGGGAGGCGGGTTGGGTCGTACCCGCCACGCCGAAACTCTGGCTGGCGCTGATCGAGCACCCGAGGTCCTCGGGGTTGGTCAGGTCGAGCTCCTGCGTGCGGAGCACGCGCCCGACGCGGCATTGCGGGTTGGGCGTAAGCGTGACGCTCACGTCGTCCGTGCCGTCGCCATCGAGGTCGTAGCAGCGGCTGTTCGCTCCGCCGCATGCGCCGTTGCCGGCGAAGACGGCGTCCGGCGCTTCGGCGAATGCGGTCGAACTGATGGCGGCCTCGATCGCCTGCTGCGCAGCCGCGGCCGCGTCGCTGCGATATCCCATGTTCGACACCGCCTGCCACCCGCTGCGAGACAGGTTGTAGCTCGTCACCGCCGCCAGCGTCACCAGGACCAGCATGACGAGTCCGACCAGCAGCACGGCCCCGCGCTGTCGGCCCGCGGTATCGGGGATGCTCGGGCAGCGGGTCGTCATTCTCGTCTTCCGGCGACGTTGTTGAGCCGCACCGCGGTGCTGTACACGTGGCGCCGAAAGCCGTCGTGGAAGGGTCCGAGGATCTTTTCCGCGCCTGCGGCGTCCGTGCCGAGCACGTAGGTCTTGCCGTCGTCGAATCCCGCCGACGGTTCGATGTTCCGCGCGAGCAGATGCAGCCGGACCGCAGTCACGTTGCGCCAGTTGGCGATACGGCACGTCACGTCTGCGCATCCGCCGAGAACGCCTGCGTCGGTTCCGTATTCGTCGGGCGCGCCGTCGCCGTCGGAGTCCATCCCGTACTCGACCTGCAACTGCTCGATGCCCTCGACCAGCGGCTCGATCGCGAACCCGGCCGCGCCCAGTCGGGCTCGCTTCAGCGTCGGAATTCCGTCGCCCGCGGCGTTGTCGGTCGCGACGTAATAGATGCGAACGACGAAACGACGCAACGGGGCCGGTGCGGCGCAGTCGCGCGCGGTTCGGTCCAGGTCGGCGCCGGAGCTCGACAGGGCGAAATGATCGAGTGCCGACAACGACGCGAGCTCGCTCTGCGCGGGGTCGCTGCACAGCGAGGCCTGGAAATACGGCTCTCCCGCAACCACCGCTTCGCATCCGGCGGTTCCCGCCGTGCAGGTGGCGGCGCGCCGCACGACCACGACGTCGGTGCCTGCCTTGAGATCCGGCAGGCAACCCAGCGCGGCCGCGTCGTCGGCGCCCTGCAGCGAGAGCTGGAGGGCGGGCCGCAGATCCGCGAGGCTGGCCTCGCAGATCGGAGGCAACACGGTGGGCGTGTTCATCGTGCGCGGATCGAACTCGCCGTAGAACCCGGCGTGGCGAACGTCGTCCGAGAGCAATTGAACCGCGTAGCGCCCGTTCTCCGTCTGCCGGCTGTCGCGTTCCAGTTCCGCGCGGGTCCGCTGGTTGTGGACGTAGGCAGCCGCCACGCCGCCGATCACGAACAGCCCGAGCGTCATCGCGACGAGCAGCTCGACGAGCGTGAAGCCGTGCGCCCGCCCCCGATGCCGATCCGGCAGGATGCGTACGCTCATTCCAGTGCCCCGAACGCGATTCGCGAGGAAACCGCTCGCCGGTAGCCGTCGCTGCCGTACAGGTCCTGCCCGCAAGGCAGCGTCGGTGCGGCGAGCTGCGTCATGCCTTGCCAGGCGACGGTCACGCGAAGCGTCAGCGGGGCGAAGTCGATCTGCTCGACGCAGCCGCGGGCGCCGAGCATGGCGCCCACCTGGTCTGCGCCGTACATCTCGCCGCGGCCGCGCAGCGTGCTGCGCCAGGCGCACAGATCGCGCTGCGCGAGCGTGGCGGGCGCCGTGCAATCGGCCGCATCGCCCGAACCGAGCGGCGCGGCCGTCACGTAGGCCGCGGCGTCGTGCCGGTTGGCCGAGATCCGGCTCAGCAGATCGTCCACCAGCAGCAGCGCCTGCGCCCGCTGGAAAGCCTCCTGATCTTCCGAGAGCATGCGCATCTGCAGTCCGGCGGCGCCAAGCAGGCCGAAGGACACGATGACGAGCGTCACGAGGATCTCGAGCAGCGTGAAGCCGCGCTGCGCCGCCGCCGCCGGGCAGCGACGTCGAGCGACGGGCGCCGCACTGCCGGGTCGGCGAATGTTCATGCGCACGGCCCGTCTTCGGCGAAAGGCCGGCCGCTCAGGTCCGTTCGCACGCAGCGCACGACGGTGCCGACCGTTGCGCTTTTCACCTCGAGTTGGGCGGCCAGCGCGGCGCGACCGGAACTGCGATACACGATGCTGGCGGGTCCCGTGATGGCGACGGCATTCGGCACGTCCTGACGGATCTCGACCAGTTCGGGATTCGCGGGATCGCGGTTGTCGACGATGCGCCACCCGTCGGACCACGACCCGGCGACGATCGGCTCGACGGCGACGTCGCCGTTGCGCTTCAGCGACTCGCTGCGCGCTTTCAACAACGTCGTTTGCAGGTCCATCGAGAGGCTGCGTACGCGCTGGCGCGCGGCGGTTTCGCTGAAGCTCGGTACTGCGATCGTCGCGACGATTCCGAAGATCGCGACCGTGATCAACAGCTCGACGAGCGTGAAGCCGCGTCCGCCAGCCGCGGGTCGTGACGGTGTGCGAGGAAATGCGCCGATCGGAAGGAGGGCTCGCATCGCATCACCACGCGTTCGCCGGACTCTTCGCGCCGGTGCTGTCCAGGGTCAGCGTCGGATCGCTTGCCTGGATCGTCCCGGCCTTGGGGGTGGCGGTGAGGGTGAAGGTCGGAGGCGTGCCCGCCGCCGCAGCCGCGGTGACGGTGTATTTGCTCGAGACGTCGGACGGGACCGTGTAATTCAGGTCGCCGAGCGTCGCCGCGAACGTGCGACGCTGCGAGAAATACTGCTGCTGGCGCTGCCCGAGATCCTGCAGCACGGCCTGCGCTGCGGCGCGGTTTCCGCGGCGGACGTAGTCGGTATAGCTGGGGTACGCCACCGAAGCCAGGATCGCGACGATGGCCACGGTGATCATCAATTCGAGCAGACTGAATCCGCCAGCACGCGCGCTCATGGGTGCGACCAGGGAGAGGGACCGGTCGCGCCACGGTACGGCGACTGTCGAAAATTACGGTAACCCGGACCGATGAGCGGCGGATTGCGCGCCCGGGGCGGCGCCCGTCCGGACTATGCCTGCCAGTCGAGCAGCGCCCACTGGATCCGGTCTTCGTACACGACCGCGCGGGTCGGCCCGTCGGGCATCAGCCATTCGCCGGTCCACTGGCGCAGGACCCAGCGCCCGACTTCCGGCGCGTACCACGCGGTGTCCCAGCGTCGGCAGTGCTCGCGCCAGATGTCGGGATGGCGGAAATGGATCGTGCGGTCGACGCGCAGCGCGAGGAACTCGCCGGCCGGCACGCGCACGCGCTGCCAGCCGGGCGCTTCGAGCCAGTCGCCCCACCACAGGCGATCGTCGGGGGCGGCCGGGGTATGGAAGTACGTCGATGTGCGCAGGCGCTGCCCCGCGGCGAGCGGCAGCGGCAGCGTCGGCAGCGGCTGCTCGAACACCTGGGTGAGGTCGTACCAGGGCTCCTGGACGATGCGCGCGGCATCGGCGCGGATCTCGTCGTCGCGCTCGCGGCCGCTCGCCCCGGAGAGCGAGATCCGGATCGCCCCGGGCTGCGCTTCGACGACCCGAGCGAGCACTTCGGCGCGCTGCCGGCCGTTGTAGAGATCGATCTCCGCATAGCGCCAGCGCTGCCCGGTGCGCGGCGCGGCGAGCGACACGGCACCGGCCGGCGGCGCTTCGAATCGCGCCGGCGTGGCACAACCGGCGGGCAGCACCGTCGCGGCCGCCGCGGCGAGCAGCAGCCGACGACGTGCGGGCAGGGCCGGCGGGGCCGGCAACGGGTGCATGGGGTCTGCGTCGGGCACTCGCGCCGCCCCTTACCCCGGGTCAGGCGATCGGGCGCCGGTCGTTGACGCGCAGCCAGCCCTTGATCATCCGGTACGCGAACCACAGTTGCGCGAGGACGAAGAACGGAATGAAGCCGATCGTCAGCATCGTGGGCACCAGCAGCACGACGAACCACAGAACGAACCACCAGAACGAGCCGGTCTGCCAGCGGAAGTGCGATTCGTAGAGTGTTCCGCGCGCGTCGTCGCGCTTGATGTACGCGACGATGAGCCCGACGATGAATCCGATCACGGTGAACAGTCCGAGCAGGTGCATCGCGTAGCCGAACATCGCGTAGCGGCGCAGCGAGTCGCCCCGGACATCGTCGGGTGGCACGACGATTTCGCGGCGAATGTCGTCGATCATGAGTCCTCCGTCGGTCGTCGCCTGCATGATACGGGCCCGGCGGCCCGCCGCCATCGCCCGCTCAGGTACCGGCGGCGAAGGTGCGGATGCCCGATGCGATGAACTGCACGCCGATGCAGATCAGCAGGAAGCCCATCAGCCGGGTCATCGCCTCGATGCCGTTCGCACCGAGCGTGCGGCCGATCCGGCGCGCGCTGTGCAGCACCAGCCAGGTGAGCGCCGCCGAGGCGGCGATCGCGATCACGACGGCGACGTAGGCGGCGGCCGCGGCGGTCGTCGTCTCGAGCTCCTGGATCTCGGTCGAGAGCCCGATCACGACGGCAATCGACCCGGGCCCGCTGATGCCCGGCAGCGCCAGCGGAAAGAATGCCGGATTGCCGCCCCCGGCGGCCTCGGAAGGGCGTGCGCGCCGGCTGCCGAACAGCATGCCGTGACCGAGCAGCGCGACGACGATGCCGCCCGAGATGCGCAGTGCGCCGTACGAGACGCCGAAGGCGTTCATGACGAGGCTGCCGGCGAACAGGCTTCCGGTGAGGATGAGGAAGGCGTAGCGACTGGCCCGGCGCGCGAGCGCCTCGGTGTCGTCCTCGGAGAGATCCGACGACAGCGCGTTGAACAGCGGAATCGCCGACGGCGGGTTGATGATCGTCACCAGGCTGACGAGCGCGCCGAGGAAATAGGTGACGAGGACCGGCAGCTGCATCGCGGGCGTCGGCTCGGGTGGAAGTGGGCGTCGCGCGCGGGGGCCGCACGACGCCCGCGCGGCGCGCCTACTCGATCGCCTTGGCCATTTCCTCGACGACCTTCTTCGCGTCGCCGAAGACCATCATCGTCTTGTCCATGTAGAACAGCTCGTTGTCGAGGCCCGCGTAGCCCGAGGCCATCGAACGCTTGTTCACGATGACGCGCCGCGCCTTGTACGCCTCGAGAATCGGCATTCCGGCGATCGGCGATTTCGGATCCTTCGCCGCCGGGTTGACGACGTCGTTGGCGCCGAGCACGAGCACGACGTCGGTGTCGCCGAACTCGCCGTTGATGTCCTCCATCTCGAACACCTGGTCGTACGGCACTTCGGCTTCGGCCAGCAGCACGTTCATGTGTCCGGGCATGCGGCCGGCGACCGGGTGGATCGCGTATTTCACCGTCACGCCGCGTTCGATCAGCTTGTCGGCGAGCTCCTTGAGCGGGTGCTGCGCGCGCGCGACGGCGAGCCCGTATCCGGGGACGATCGTCACGCTGTCGGCGTTGCTCATCAGGAACGCCGCGTCCTCGGCCGAGCCCGATTTCACCGGGCGCTGTTCCTTCGCGCCGCCCGCGCCGGCGGTGCTCGTCTCGCCGCCGAATCCGCCGAGGATCACGTTGAAGAACGACCGGTTCATCGCCCGGCACATGATGTACGAGAGGATCGCACCCGAGGAGCCGACCAGCGAGCCGGCGATGATCAGCATGCTGTTCTGCAGCGAGAAGCCGATGCCCGCGGCCGCCCAGCCCGAGTAGCTGTTGAGCATCGACACGACCACCGGCATGTCGGCGCCGCCGATCGGGATGATGATCAGCACGCCGAGCACGAAGGCGAGGATCGTCATGATCCAGAACGGCGTCCATTGCTGCGTGAAGTAGAACCACAGCCCGAAGCCGAGCATCGCGAGCGCGAGCACGAGGTTCAGCAGGTGCTGGCCCGGGAAGACGACGGGAGCGCCCTGGAACAGGCGGAACTTGTATTTGCCCGAGAGCTTGCCGAAGGCGATCACCGATCCGGAGAACGTGATCGCGCCGACGAAGGTTCCGATGAACAGCTCGAGCCGGTTGCCCATCGGGATCGGCTGGCCGGGTTCGACGATGTTGAATGCCCACGGCTCGGCGACCGCGGCGATTGCGATGAACACCGCGGCCATGTCGATCATCGAGTGCATGAACGCGACCAGCTCGGGCATCTTCGTCATCTCGACGCGCTGCGCGAGCAGCGTGCCGAACGTGCCGCCGACCGCGACGCCGAGCGCGATCCAGACGAAGCCCCACCCGGTGCCGCCGAGCTTCGTGATCAGCGCGAAGGTCGTCAGCACGGCGATCGCCATGCCGACCATCCCGAAAGCGTTGCCGCGGCGCGACGTGGTCGGGTGCGACAGCCCCTTGAGCGCCTGGATGAAGCAGACCGATGCGACCAGGTACAGCAGGACGACGGTGTTCAGGCTCATCGCGCGGCTCCCGCGCGGGCCTTGGGTTCCTTCTTGCGGAACATCTCGAGCATGCGCCGCGTGACGAGGAAGCCGCCGAAGACGTTGACCGATGCCAGCGCAACCGCGGCGACGCCCATGAACTTGCCGAGCGCGGTGTCGGTGAGCGCGGCGGCGAGCATCGCGCCGACGATGACGATCGCGGAGATGGCGTTCGTCACCGCCATCAGCGGCGTGTGCAGCGCCGGGGTGACGTTCCAGACTACGTGGTAGCCGACGTAGACGGCGAGGACGAAGATCGTCAGGTTGATGACGGTGGGCGAGATCGTTTCCATGGGGGCTCCGACGAGATGACCCGGCTCAGGCGCGCAGCAACTGGCCGTCGCGGCACATCAGGCACGCCTGGACGATGTCGTCGTCGAGGTCGATCTTCAGCGTGCCGTCCTTCGCGACGATGAGAGTGAGGAAGTCGAGCACGTTGCGTGCGTACAGCGCCGAGGCGTCGGCGGCCACCTTGGCCGGCAGGTTCGTTTCGCCGACGATCGAGACGCCGTGGCGCACGACGGTGCGGCCCGCTTCGCTCAACGGACAGTTGCCGCCCTGCTCGACGGCGAGGTCGACGAGCACCGAGCCGGGCTTCATCGAGCGCACCATCTCCTCGGTGACCAGCACGGGTGCACGGCGGCCGGGGATCAGCGCGGTGGTGAGGACGATGTCGGCCTGCCGGATGCGTTCGGCGACGAGCGCCGCCTGCCGCTTCATCCAGCTTTCGGGCATCGGGCGCGCATAGCCGCCGACACCCTGCGCGATCTCGCGCTCCTCCTCGGTCTCGAAAGGCACGTCGATGAACTTCGCGCCGAGCGACTCGACCTGCTCCTTCACGGCGGGGCGCACGTCCGAGGCCTCGATGACCGCACCGAGCCGTTTGGCCGTCGCGATGGCCTGCAGCCCGGCGACGCCCGCGCCGAGCACGACGACGCGTGCCGCTTTCACCGTGCCGGCCGCGGTCATCAGCATCGGGAAGAAGCGCTGGTAGACGTTCGCGGCGAGGATCACGGCCTTGTAGCCGGCGATGTTCGCCTGCGACGAGAGCACGTCCATGCTCTGCGCGCGCGTCGTGCGCGGTGCCGCTTCCAGCGCGAAGGCGGTCAGGCCGGCGCCGCACAGGCGTTGCAGGCCTTCGCGATCGAAGGGGTCGAGCATTCCGACGAGCGTCGTGCCGGGACGCATCGATTGCAGTTCCTCGGCCGAAGGCGCGCGCACCTTCAACACGATTTCCGCGCCGAGCGCTTCGGCGACCGGAACGATCGCGGCGCCTGCCGCGACGTACGCTTCGTCGGTCTGGCTGGCCGCAGTGCCGGCGCGCGTCTCGACGAGGACCTGATGCCCGCCGGCGACGAGCTTCTTCACGGTTTCCGCGGTTGCGGCCACGCGCGCCTCGCCGGCACGAGTTTCCGCAGGAACGCCGATGCGCATGCGCTGTCCTTGATGTCCGATTCGGGGGATCGCGCTCTTATATCACGGCGAGCCGACGCGTCCAATCGGCGCCGGTGCGCTTGTTATGATGGCGGGCTGATGACGAAGCATCCGTCCGCGGCACGCGTCGAGAACGACGGGCGAGAGCAGGGCGCACGCGCCGTGCAACGCGTGCGCGTCGTCGTCGGCCTGTCGGGCGGAGTCGATTCGTCGGTCGCGGCCTGGCTGCTGAAGGAGCAGGGCTTCGACGTCGTCGGCCTGTTCATGAAGAACTGGGAAGACGACGACGATGACGAATACTGCTCGACGCGCGAGGACTGGATCGCCGCGGCGAGCGCGGCCGACGTGCTCGGCATCGACCTCGAGGCGGTGAATTTCGCCGCCGAGTACCGCGAGCGCGTGTTCGCCGAGTTCCTGCGCGAGTACTCGGCCGGGCGAACGCCCAACCCCGACGTGCTGTGCAACGCCGAGATCAAGTTCAAGGCGTTCCTCGATCATGCGATGGCGCTCGGCGCACGCGGCATCGCCACCGGGCACTACGCGCGCGTGCGCCGTGCGCAGCCGCCGCACGGCGTCGACGCGACCGGGTCGGGGCCGCGCTTCGAGTTGCTGCGTGGGGTCGATCCCGGCAAGGACCAGAGCTATTTCCTGCACCGGCTCACGCAGGCGCAGCTCGAGCGGACGATGTTCCCGGTCGGCCACCTGCGCAAGCGCGAGGTGCGCGACATCGCGCGGCGCATCGGCCTGCCCAATGCGCAGCGCAAGGACTCGACGGGAATCTGCTTCATCGGCGAGCGCCCGTTCCGCGCGTTCCTCGGCCGCTACCTGCCGACGCGTCGGGGGGCGATCGTCACCGACGACGGCCGTACGATCGGCGAGCACGACGGGCTGGCCTTCCACACGATCGGGCAGCGCAGGGGGCTGGGCATCGGCGGGACGCGCGGGGGCAGCGGAGAGCCGTGGTTCGTCGCACGCAAGGACCTCGAGCGCAACGAGCTCGTCGTCGTGCAGGGGCACGATCATCCGTGGCTGCGTGCGCACGGTCTGCGCGCCCTCGATGCGCACTGGATCGCCGGCGCGCCGCCCACCGACGACGGGACGCTCGCGGCGAAGACGCGCTACCGGCAGGCCGACGCGCGCTGCGCGCTCGTCGACGCGTCGGGCGAGCGCTTCGCGCTGCGCTTCGCCGAGCCGCAGTGGGCGGTGACGCCGGGGCAGAGCGCCGTGCTGTATCGCGGCGAAGTGTGCCTGGGGGGTGGAATCATCGAACGCGCGGACCGCTGATCCGGGCGCGGCGGGTGTCGGGTGACGACGCCACGCAACGCGTCGGACGACAGCGGGCGCGCCGGACCCCACGCGCCCGCGGCCGCGGGCGGTCAGGACGGAATCGTGTCGACGAAGCTCGGCCGAGCGAACAGCTTGTCGGCGTGCCGCGCGAGGTTCGAGAACTGCGGGCGCCAGCCGAGCGCCGGAAAACGGAAATCGAGGTAGCCGATCGCGCAGCCGAGCGAGATGTCGGCGAGAGAATATCGGCCGTCGACGCACCACGGCTTGTCGCCCAGCGCGTTGGACATCGCCTGCAGCGCCGACTCGATCTTCGTCATCTGGCGTGCGATCCAGGCCGGACTGCGCTGGCTGTCGGTGCGCTGCGTCTGCTCGAGGCGCACGAGCACGGCGGCATCGAGCAGGCCGTCGCCGAGCACTTCCCACGTCTTGACCTCGACGCGCGAGCGCCCGCTGGCGGGCACGAGCTTGTGCACCGGCGTGAGGTTGTCGAGGTATTCGGCGATGACGCGCGAATCGAACAGCGCCCCGCCATCGTCCATGATCAGCGTCGGAACCTTTCCGAGCGGATTGATGTTCTGGATGGTGGAGTCGGCCGACCAGACGTCTTCCAGCTCGTACTGGTACTCGATCTTCTTTTCCGCCAGCACGATGCGCACTTTTCGCACGTACGGACTCGAGTTCGAACCGATGAGCTTCATTGCGTCGCCGCAGAAAAGGCGAGCCAGTATAGCAAAGGGGAGGCGCCGTGCGACGATGCTACGATTCGATGCCGCAGCCGCCTTGCCTCCCATGCCCGAAGTACCCGCTCCCGTCTCCTTCGCCGCGCCGCTCGAGGCGCTCTCGCCGCTCGACGGACGCTATGCGGCGAAGGTCGCGCCGCTGCGCGAGCGGCTCTCGGAGGCGGCCTTCATGCGGCGCCGGGTGCAGGTCGAGGTCGAATGGCTGGTTGCGCTGTCCGACCTCGGATGGCGCGAGCTGCCGGCGTTCTCACCCGCGGCGCGCGCGCGGCTGCGTGCGATCGTCGACGGTTTCGGCGCGCAGCAGGCAGCCCGCATCAAGCAGATCGAGGCGGTCACGAACCACGACGTGAAGGCGGTCGAGTATTTCCTGAAGGAATCGATCGCGTCGACGCCGGAGCTCGCGCGCGCGAGCGAATTCGTGCATTTCGCCTGCACGTCCGAGGACATCAACAACACGGCCTACGCGCTGATGCTCGAATCGGCGCGCCGCGAGGTCGTTTCGCCGGCGATCCGTGCGGTTGCCGACGAACTGCGCGCGCTCGCGCATCGCCACGCCGAGGTGCCGATGCTCTCGCGCACGCACGGCCAGCCCGCTTCGCCGACGACGCTCGGCAAGGAGATGGCGAACTTCGTCGCGCGCATCGAGCCTGCGCTCGTGCGCTTCGATTCGGTTGCACCGCTGGGCAAGATGAACGGCGCCGTCGGCAACTACAACGCGCACCTGGCGGCGTTCCCCGACGTCGACTGGGAGCGGTTCGCGCGCGGCGTCGTCGAGTCGCTCGGGCTCGCGTTCAATCCGTACACGGTCCAGATCGAGCCGCACGACTGGATCGCCGAACTCTTCGACGCGCTCGCGCGGCTGAACACGATCCTGGTCGACCTCGACCGCGACGTCTGGGGCTATATCTCGCTCGGCTACTTCGGGCAGAAGCTCCGGGAAGGCGAGATCGGCTCGTCGACGATGCCGCACAAGGTCAACCCGATCGATTTCGAGAACTCCGAAGGCAACGCCGGCGTCGCGAACGCGCTGCTGCGCCACCTGGCCGAGAAGCTGCCGGTCTCGCGCTGGCAGCGCGACCTGACCGATTCGACCGCGCTGCGCAATGTCGGCGTCGCGCTCGGCCATTCGCTGCTCGCCTGGGACAGCGGCCTGCGCGGCCTGGGCAAGCTGCAGGTGCAGCCCGAGCGACTCGCCGCCGATCTCGAGGCGAATCGCGAAGTGCTCGCCGAAGCGATCCAGACCGTGATGCGCCGCTACGGCGTCGAGAACCCGTACGAGCAGTTGAAGGCGCTCACGCGCGGGCGCTCGATCACGGCGCAGGCGCTGGCGGCGTTCATCGGGCAGTTGCCGATCCCCGACGAGGCGAAGCGCGAGCTGGCCGCGCTTACGCCCGCGCGTTACGTCGGCAAGGCGGCCGAGCTCGCCCGGCGGATCTGAAACGGCTCAGGGCAACTCGGGCTGCCCGTCGTCCTTGCGACGCACCGGCTTGACGAGGTCCTCGCGCTTGACGCCGAGCCACATCGCGATGGCGGCGGCGACGAACACCGACGAGTAGATCCCGAACAGGATGCCGATCGTCAGCGCCACGGCGAAGTAGTGCAGCGTCGGTCCGCCGAAGATCAGCATCGACAGCACCATCACCTGCGTCGAGCCGTGCGTGATGATCGTGCGCGAGATCGTGCTCGTGATCGCCTTGTCGATGATGTGCGGCGTGTCGAGCTTGCGGATCTTGCGGAAATATTCGCGGATCCGGTCGAAGATGACCACCGACTCGTTGACCGAGTAGCCGAGCACCGCCAGCACCGCGGCGAGCACCGACAGCGAGAACTCCCACTGGAACGCGGCGAAGAAGCCCAGGATGATGATGACGTCGTGCAGGTTCGCGATGATCGCGGCGACCGCGAATTTCCATTCGAAGCGGATCGACAGGTAGACGATGATGCCGACGACGACGAACAGCAGCGCCATCGCGCCGTCGGCGAACAACTCGCGTCCGACCTGCGGGCCGACGAATTCGACGCGCTGCAGCGTGGCGTCGGGTTGCGCGGCCTTCAGCGCGGCCATCACGGCGTTGCTCTGCTCGGTGTAGTTCTTCCCGCCGTCCTCGGCGATGGGAAGCCGGATCAGCACGTCGTGCGAGGTGCCGAAGTTCTGCACCTGCGCGTCGGCGTAGCCGAGCGAGCCGATCGTCGAGCGGATCTCCGGCAGGTCGGCGCTCTCGTCGTAATGCACCTCCATCACCGTGCCGCCGGTGAACTCGACCGACAGGTGCAGTCCGCGCGTGGCAAGGAAGAACACGGCGAGCACGAACAGCAGCAGCGAGATCGCGTTCAGGATGCGCGCATGGCGCATGAACGGGATATCGCGGTGGATCCGGAAGAATTCCATGACGTGCGCCTCAGCCGTGTCGCGCGGGAACGCGCGAGCCCGCGCCCGGTTTCCACACCTGCCCGATCGATACCTTGCCCAGCTTGCGGCGCCGGCCGTACCAGAGGTTCACCAGCCCGCGCGAGAAGAACACCGCCGAGAACATCGAGGTCATGAGTCCGAGCACGTGCACGACGGCGAAACCGCGCACCGGCCCCGAGCCGAAGAGCAGCAGCGCAATGCCGGCGATCATCGACGTCACGTTCGAGTCGAGAATCGTCGCCCACGCGTGCTCGTAGCCCGCGGAGATCGCGGCCTGCGGCGTGGCGCCGTTGCGCAGCTCTTCGCGCACGCGTTCGTTGATCAGCACGTTGGCGTCGATCGCCATGCCCAGCGTGAGCGCGATGGCGGCGATGCCGGGCAGCGTGAGCGTGGCCTGCAGCAGCGACAGCAGCGCGATCAGCAGCAGCAGGTTGACCGTGAGCGCGATCGCCGAGATGACGCCGAACAGGTGGTAGTAGACGCCCATGAAGAGGGCGATCGTCACGAAGCCCCACAGCGTCGAATGAAAGCCCTGCCGGATGTTGTCGGCGCCCAGGCTCGGGCCGATCGTGCGCTCCTCGACGATCTCCATCGGCGCGGCGAGCGATCCGGCGCGAAGGAGCAGCGCCGTGTCGTTCGCTTCCTGCGTCGTCATGCTGCCGGAGATCTGCACGCGCCCGCCGCCGATCTCGGTGCGAATGACCGGCGCGGTCACGACCTCGCCCTTGCCCCGCTCGACGAGCACGATCGCCATGCGCCGGCCGACGTTCTCGCGCGTGACGTCGCGGAAGATGCGCGCGCCTTTCGCGTCGAGCGTCAGGTGCACCGCCGGTTCCTGCGTCTGCGAATCGAAGCCCGCCTGTGCGTCGTTCAGGTTCGACCCGGTGAGAATCACCTGCTTGCGCAGCAGGATCGGCTGCCCGTTGCGCTCGGCGAATCGCTCGCAGCCGAACGGAACCGTACCCGACGCGAGCGCGGCGACCTCGTCGGGAGATTCGCAGACCATGCGCACCTCGAGCGTCGCGGTGCGCCCGAGGATGTCTTTCGCTTTCGCCGTGTCCTGCACGCCGGGCAACTGCACGACGACGCGATCGGCGCCCTGCTGCTGGATCACCGGCTCGGACACGCCGAGCTCGTTGATCCGGTTGCTCAGCGTCGTGATGTTCTGCTGGACCGCGTTCTGCTGCACGCGCAGCGCCGCGTCCTCGCGGAACTTCGCGACGAGCCTGGGCTCGTTGCCGTCGGCCGCGTCGGTGAGCGCCAGCTCGGGTGACACGTCGCTGATCACGTCGCGCGCGCGGTTGCGCGTTTCGGTGTCCCGGAAGCGGATCTCGATGCCGTCGGCGGTGCGCGTGATGCCCGCGTGCCGGATGTTGCGGTCGCGCAGCTGGGTGCGGGCGTCGCTCGCCAGGCCGTCCATGCGCTTGGCGAGCGCTTCCTTCATGTCGACCTGCAGCAGGAAATGCACGCCGCCGCGCAGGTCGAGCCCCAGGTACATCGGCAGCGCATGCAGGCGCGTGAGCCAGCGCGGCGTGTCCGACAGCAGGTTCAGCGCGACGATCCACGAGGGATTCTCGGGGTCGGCGTTCAATGTGCGTGCGACGACGTCCTTGGCGCGCAACTGCGCGTCGGTGTCGCCGAAGCGCGCCTTGACCGAGTTCCCGTCGAAGAACAGCCCGGTGCTCTCGAGCCCGGCCTTCGACAGCGCGTCGGCGACCCGGTCGACCATCGATTCGTCGATCTTCTGCGTCGCTTTGGCGCTCGACACCTGGATCGCCGGCGCTTCGCCGAAGAAGTTCGGCAGCGTATACAGCAGGCCGAACACCAGCGACAGCGCAATGACGACGTATTTCCAGACCGGATAGCGGTTCATGCGGGCCTGCGCGTGCCGGAAGCGGGCGACAACGCCGCTCAGATGGCCTTGATCGTGCCGTTGGGCAGCAGCGTCTGCACGGCGGCCTTCTGGAAATTCATCTCGATCGTGGCTTCGGATCCCTTGCCCTCGGGCGTGCGGGCGACTTCGATCGTGACATAGCTTTCGCCGACTTTCGTCACGCGCCCGATGAGCCCGCCCGAGGTGACGACCTCGTCGCCGCGCTTGAGCGCCTCGAGCATCGTCTTGTGTTCCTTGGCGCGCTTCATCTGGGGGCGAATCATCAGGAAATACAGCACGACGAACATCAGGATGATCGGCAGGAAGCCGATGATCTGCTGTTCGGTCGAGCCGCCGGCTGCCTGGGCGTATGCGGGCGAGATCAGCACGGGAGCGTCTCCGTAAGTGAACCCGTGATTATAGCAACGCCCTTCGTGCCGATCCCCGCGCCCCTCGCCGGGTACGCCGCTTGCGCGGTCTGAGCAGTTTCAATGCTCGACCGGCGCATGCACTCCCGGAACCTCGACCGACGTCAACGCCAGCATTCGTTCGCGAACCAGATCGAGCACGCCGCGCAGCGGCGGCGACAGGTCGCCGAGCAGCGCGTCGCGGCGGATCTCGAAAGGCGCGCGCAGCCCCCGATACTCGATCGGCTCGGCCACCTGCGTGAACACCAGGCCGAGCGAACGCAGCAGCCGGGCGAGGCGCAGTTCCATGATCACGAACACCGCGTCGAGTCCGATCTCGATGCCCAGCCAGGCGGCCGAGAAGATCAGGCCGAGCGCCGGCGGGATGTTGTTCTGCCGTCGAGGGTCCGGCGAATCGAAGGCGAAATCCTGCAGCGAATAGAGCGCCGGGTCCTGGTCGACCTTGCGGCGGCGGAATTCACGCACCACGGCGAGCCGCGACACTTCGCCGATGCGTTCGCGGGGCGTTTCGCGAAAGGTGGGCGAGCGTCGCGCGACGCGATCGGTCGCGGCGAGCTCGAAGGGAAAAGGGCGGCTGGCGTCTTTCGGGTCGGCGACGATCAGCCGAACGCAGCCGATGAAGCGACGACTTGCCCGATGGCGCAGCAGAACGGCGAGCGAGCGCCGGTCGTAGCTGTCGGATTCGACGCCATCGGGGAAGTCTTCCGCGCGTTCGTATTGCAGTTCCTGGACGTAGATCCGGTGCCGGAGCCGGTAGCTTTCGGTGCGCAGTGCGTCGCTCGTGGCGAGCTCGAGCGAGAAGCGGTCGAAGAAGTCACCGCCGAACCGCGACGTGAGTCGGGTCGGGCCGAGAGCGTGGGGCAGGATCGGATAGAGCATCGGTCTGGGCCCTCAGGTGTTGCGCGAATGCGCTCATCGGAACAGGCCTGCCAAAGGCGCTCACGGCGCAGCGACGACAGGAACGGGTGGCCCGGCGATCGTCGATCATTCGGGTCGGGGAGTTTTCAGCTGTAGGGGTACGAGACGGTCGGGCGCCGCGGTGACGAAACGGCTTCGGCAGTCGACGGAGCGCCGGCTGCTGCGGGGAAAACGGTGCAGACCATTTCCCCATGGATTTCTCCCCTCACTCAATTCGGCGCCGCTTCGTCAATTGGTGGAAACGCGTAATCCGGCACAGCGTGCGCAGTTTGCTTCGCATCGGCCCGGCGGGGGCCTTAATACCTTATTGCGCAGCGTGGTTATTCTTGTTGTGTCCGGTGCAACGGTCGGCGCAGTCTACACCCGCACGCGACGCGTTCTGCAAGCGTGTCGTAAGCCCGGCGGGGTCTCGAAGCGACGCTACCGGTCGGCGTCGACGCCGCGCGCCCGCTGCTCGGCGAACGCGCCCGCGAACGCGCCGAAGCGCTGCGCGGCGATCGCCTGGCGCATCGCGCGCATCAGCTCCAGGTAGTAGTGCAGGTTGTGGATCGTGGCGAGCCGGGCGCCGAGGATCTCGTTCACTTTCTGCAGGTGATGCAGGTACGCGCGCGAGAAGCGCCCGCACGCGTAGCAGCCGCAATCGGCGTCGACCGGGCGCTCGTCGTCGCGGTAGCGCGCGTTGCGCAGCTTCAGGTCGCCGAAGCGCGTGAACAACCAGCCATTGCGTGCGTTTCGCGTCGGCAGCACGCAGTCGAACAGGTCGATTCCCGCGGCGACGCCGGCGACCAGGTCCTCGGGCGTGCCGACGCCCATCAGGTAGCGCGCGTGGTCCGCGGGCAGGCGCGGTGCGGTGTGCGCAAGCACGCGCAGCATCTCGTCCTTCGGCTCGCCGACCGACAGCCCGCCGATCGCGTAGCCGTCGAATCCGATCTCGACGAGCGCGCCGACCGATTCGTCGCGCAGCCGCTCGTACATGCCGCCCTGCACGATGCCGAACAGCGCGTTGCGGTTCTCGAGCCGGTCGAAGGCGTCGCGCGACCGGCGTGCCCAGCGCAGGCTGAGCTGCATCGATGCGGCGGCGCCGTCGAGCGACGTCGGCACGCCGCCGGTCTCGTACGGCGTGCATTCGTCGAAGATCATCGCGACGTCGGAGTCGAGCGCGTGCTGGATCTGCATCGAGATCTCGGGCGTGAGGAACAACCGGTCGCCGTTGATCGGCGATGCGAAGCGCACGCCTTCCTCGGCGATCGTTCGCAGCGCCCCCAGGCTCCACACCTGGAATCCGCCCGAATCGGTGAGGATCGGACGCTCCCAGCCGATGAACCGGTGCAGTCCGCCGAAGCGGCCGATCGTCTCGACGCCCGGGCGCAGCCAGAGATGAAAGGTATTGCCGAGCACGATCTGGGCGCCGATCTCGTCGAGCTCGCGCGGCGCCATCGCCTTGACCGCGCCGTAGGTTCCGACCGGCATGAACATCGGCGTGTCGACCACGCCGTGCGGCAGGTGCAGGCGACCGCATCGGGCCGACCCGTCCCGATGCAACGATTCGAATCTGGGCATGGCCGATTATCGCCCGCGCCGCAGCCGCTCCCGCATAGGCGGGATGGCATGCCCCACGGCCCCGAAATGCATGCCTCGCGCCCGCACCGTTGCGCTACCATCTGCGTGTCATGGACGGGCCGGTACTGATCGTCGAAGACGACGCCGACACGGCGGAGCAGTTCGATGCCGTGTTGCGCGAAGACGGGGTGGCGAGCGAGCGCTGCAGCAACGGTCGCGACGTGCTCGGTCGTGCCGTCGAAGGCGGCTATCGGCTGATCGTCCTCGACCTGCTGCTGCCCGGCCTCGACGGACTCGAAGTGCTGCGGCAGTTGCGCCTGCAGCGGCTGAACACGCCGGTGCTCGTCGTCAGCGCTCGTTCCACCGAAACCGACCGCGTGCTCGGCCTCGAGCTCGGCGCCGACGATTACGTCGGCAAGCCCGTTTCACTGGTCGAATTGCGCGCCCGGGTGCGGGCGCTGCTGCGCCGCGTCGCGCGTCTGGACGACGCGGCCACCGGCATTCCCGACCGCGCCGAGCGCCTGGCGCTCGGCGGGCTCGAGATCGAGCCGCACAGTCGTCGCGCATGGCGCGACGGGATCGAGCTCACGCTCAGTGCGCGTGAGTTCGACCTGCTGGCGCTGTTCGTCGGCGCGCCGGCGCGCGTGTTCACCCGCGCGCAGCTGCTCGAGGCGGTCTGGCATACGCGACTCGCCGCCTACGAGGACAACGTCAACACCTACATCAACCGCCTGCGTCATCGCGTCGAGCCCGACCCGGCGAATCCGCGGTACATCCTGACCGTGCGCGGCGTCGGCTATCGCAGTGCGGGCGAGGCGAACGGCGCTCACCCGCGCTGAAGCCGGCGGACGGCCTCGAGCACGACCTGCGGCTCGGCGCGCCGGCGGTAGTCCGGGTCGAAGCGCGCGTAGGCGATGCGCCGGTCGCGGTCGATCACGTAGACGGCGGGCAGCGGGATCGACGCAGCGCCGTCGGCGTTGATCCGGGCCAGGTCGATCCCGTAGGCCTCGTACTGCCGGCGCAGCTCGTCGGAGAGGTCGTAGGCGATGCCGAATCGACGCGCGATCTCGTTGCGCGCATCGGTGACCATGTGCAACCGGAGGCGGTCGCGTTCCCGGTGCAGCGCGGTTTCGTCCTCGTTTTGCGGCGAGAGCGCGATCAGCTCGGCACCGAGCGTGCGGAACGCCGGGACCAGGCGCTCGTATGCGCGCAACTCGAGCGTGCAGAACGCGCACCAGCGGCCGCGATAGAACTTCAGCACCACCGCGCTTTCCTGCAGCACGTCGCTCAGGCGCAGTGTGCCCCCAGGCGAATCGGGCAGCACGACGTCGGGTGCCTGGTCGCCCGCTCGCAGCGCGCTGCGCTGCCAGTCGGCCGCGTGCAGGCGGTCGAGATCGAATTGCAGCGCCGCGCGGGCGGCGTCGGGAAGCGCCGAATCCCGGTAGCGCCGATACGTGTCGAGAAGTTCGTCCAGCTGCATCTTCGCGTCGACCGGGCGCGCAAGAGAGCGCTCCGGCTCTCCGTCGTTCGCATGCGATGTGCCCGTTTGCGCAGTTTGCCCGCGCGCCCCTTCCGCGGGGTGCGTCGTGATCGAAATGAAAGAATCACGATCCCCGAATGTCATCGAGGCGTGACCGGCGCTTCAAGTCGTGCCCTCACACTTCTTCCTGTCGACAGGGAGTTCCTGTCGATCGAAACGCAGGCAAGGAGAGCATCATGAAATCGATCGCCCGAATTCTCGTTCCCGCCGCCCTGGCTGTCGGCATCGTCGGTTCCGCCGGCGCGAAAGAGATCCTCGTCGAGACCGAGTACCCGGGGCCGACCCCGACGGTGGACCAGCGCACGAACGTCGCCTCGAACCAGACCGAGCCGTTCCTGATCCAGTCGAACAGCGAGGGGCCGACCGTGAACCCGGTGTACGAGCGCCGGATGAGCTCGCGCGATCGGGCCGAGGTGCAGGCGGATGCGACGATCGCGCTGCCGTACGGTCCGGGCATGAATGCCTGAGGATCGTTCGGCCAAGGCCGGTCAGGATCCGGTGCGTTCCGGCGGCGACTCCCTCGCGTCGGAACGCTCCAGCAGCATCGCATCACCGTAGCTGAAGAACCGGTAGCGTCGGGCGATCGCGTGCGCATAGGCACGGCGCACGCGATCGACCCCCGCGAACGCGCTCACCAGCATCAGCAGCGTCGAGCGCGGCAGATGGAAGTTCGTCAAGAGCCGCTGCACGACGCGGAAACGATATCCCGGCGTCACGAACAAGCGCGTCTCGCCCGATCCCGCGGCGACGCGGCCGCTCTCGTCGGCTGCCGACTCCAGCGTGCGCAGCGAGGTCGTTCCGACCGCGACGATGCGCGCGCCGCGGCTGCGCGCCTCGTCGATCGCCTGTGCCGTGCGCGCGGGGACGTGGTATCGCTCGGCGTGCATCCGGTGCTGCGACAGATCGTCGACGCGCACCGGCTGGAAAGTGCCGGCGCCGACGTGCAACGTGACGAACGCGCTCTGCACGCCGCGCTCGCGCAATCGGTCGAGCACCGCTTCGTCGAAATGCAGCCCCGCCGTCGGCGCGGCGACCGAACCCGGCTCGCGCGCATAGATCGTCTGGTAACGCGCCTCGTCGTCGGCGAGCGGCGCGCGCTCGATGTACGGGGGAAGCGGCAGCGCGCCTTCGCGCTCCAGGCAGGCGAGCACCGGCTCGTCGAAGCGCAGCCGCCAGAATTCGCCTTCGCGCGCGAGCACCCGCGCGCCGGTCTCGCGCCATTGCAGGCGCATCCCCGGTTTCGGCGGTTTGCTCGCCCGCAGCTGGACGAGCGCTTCGTGTTCGCCCAGTACGCGCTCGACGAGCGCCTCGATCCGCCCGCCGGTGGCTTTCGCGCCGTGCAGCCGCGCGCGCAGCACGCGCGTGTCGTTGAAGACGAGCAGGTCGCCGGGAGCCAGCAGCGAAGGCAGCGCGTCGAAGCGAAGGTCGGCGAACGGTCCGTCGCCGACGTGCAGCAGTCGCGACTCGGCGCGCCGCGCGCTCGGATGCTGCGCGATCAGCTCGCTCGGCAGGTCGAAATCGAAGTCGCTCAGTCGCATCGGCGCCGATTGTAGTGGGGCGTGCCGCGCCGCGGGCCGGCCGCGGGCACGCGCGGCTTGTCGCGGTTCGCGCGCGGGCCGCATAATCGCGCCTTCGTCGTGCGGCAGGCGCGCGCGCGGCGCCGGAGTGGTGGAACTGGTAGACGCGCCGGACTCAAAATCCGGTGCCCGAGAGGGCGTGCGGGTTCGATTCCCGCCTCCGGCACCAGGCGAACGAGCGTACCCGGATCCCGGACTGGCGCATCAAGTGCCGCGTCGGTGCGGCTCGCTCCAGTCGACGACCGGGCCGAGCGGAACGATCCCGTTGGGGTTGATCGTCGGGTGGCTGCGGTAGTAGTGCTGCTGGATGTGCGCGAAGTTCACCGTGTCCGCCACGCCGGGCCACTGATACAGCTCGCGCGCATAGGCCCAGAGGTTCGGGTAGTCGACGAGGCGGCGCAGATTGCATTTGAAGTGGCCGTGATAGACGGCGTCGAAGCGCACCAGCGTCGTGAACAGCCTCCAGTCCGATTCGGTGACGCGATCGCCGAGCAGATAGCGCTGGCCGGACAGGCGCGACTCGAGTTCGTCCAGCGAATCGAACAACGTCGCCACCTCGCGTTCGTAGACACGCTGCTCCGTGGCGAAGCCGGCCTTGTACACGCCGTTGTTCACGGTTTCGTAGAGGCGTGCATTGATCGCGTCGATCTCGGGCAGGTATTCCGCCGGGGCGTAGTCGCCGGCCTTCGCTCCGATTCCGTCGAACGCGCTGTTCAGCATCCGAACGATCTCGGACGACTCGTTGCTGACGATCGTCGCGCGCTTCGAGTCCCACAGCACCGGCACCGTGACGCGGCCGCTGTAGTCGCTCTTCGCGCGCAGATAGACCTGGTACAGGTACTGCGCGCCGTCGGGATCGGGGACGACGCCGGGCGCAGGATCGAAGGTCCATCCGTTCTCCGCCATGTGCGGATGGACCACCGATACGCCGATCCACTCGCCGAGTCCTTTCAGCGCGCGAAGAATCAGCGTGCGATGCGCCCACGGGCAGGCGAGCGACACGTACAGGCGGTAGCGGCCCGCTTCGGCGGGAAAGCCGCCTTCGCCGCTCGGCCCGCGGGTTCCATCGGCGGTGACCCAGTTGCGGAACTGCGTTTCGCTGCGCACGAAGCGTCCGCCCGTGGCCGCCGTGTCGTACCACTGGTCGAACCACGTTCCGTCGACGAGCAACCCCATTTCGATCTCCTTTCGGGAACCAACGCGCGGCGTCCCGTCACGACGACGCGCCCCGCGCAGAACACTGCGCGGGGCGTAGTTTGCGTCCCTTGCCTTTGCTCCGGTCGCTCAGACCGGATCGACGTCCGGCGCCAGCAGGAAGCGGACTTGCGCTTTCGCACGCACCTGCTCGTTCGACACATCGGCATCGCGCTGGCTCGCCGTGACCTTCGGTCCTTCCGCGTTCGATTGGACAAGCACCGGTTCGACCGGCTGCTGGTCGCGCGAATCGATCACGCGCTCGGCGGCGAGGGCCGATCCGCCGACGAACGGGTAGTCGGTTTCGATGGTCTGCGCGTGGCTGCCTACGGCGACCAAAGCAACGGCGGCGGCAATACCGAGTTTGTGGATGGGGTTCATGAAGTTCTCCTTCGATTTCCGTGTTGAGGTGAATGTAGGCTAAAGGGAAACGAAGAACCGATAAACCGGGTTCGGATGGACAAACTGTCCACGTAGGGAAACAATCTCTCCATGCACGACCTCAACGAACTCGCTCATTTCGCGGCCGTAGTCCAGCACGGCGGCTTCACTGCGGCCTCCCGCGCGACCGGGGCCCCGAAGTCCAGCTTGAGCAAATCGGTCTCGCGACTCGAGAACCGCCTGCACCTCAAATTGCTCGAGCGTTCGACGCGCCGCTTCCGCGTGACCGACGTGGGTCGCGAGTTCCATGAGCACTGTCTCGCGATGCTCGAGAGCGCCGAGTCGGCCGAGGCCGTCGCGGCGCGCGCCACCAGCGAGCCCGGCGGCAGCGTCCGCATGAGTTGTCCGCAGGGCGTGCTGCACGAACTGGTCGGCGACGTGCTGCCCGGATTCCTGCTGCGCTATCCGAAAGTGAATCTCGAGCTGCACGTCGTCAACCGCCGAGTCGACCTGATCGAGGAAGGGATCGACGTCGCGATGCGCGCGCGGCAACGCATCGACGACGAGCGTTCGATGATCGCGCGCCCGCTCGGCAAGACCAATCTCGTGCTGGTGGCGAGTCCCGGTTTCCTGAAGCGGCACCCGGTATCGCAGCTCGAGGACATCGAGAAGCAGCCGACGATCGCGCTTCAGGCCGACGGCCGCCCGACCGAGTGGGCTTTCGTGCGTCTCGACGGGGCCAGCGCCAGCATCGTGCAGCGGCCGCGACTGGCGAGCGGCGACAGCGCGCCGCTGCTCGAGGCGGCCCTGCGCGGGGTCGGCATCGCGCTGTTGCCGTGGCACATCTGCCGGCGCCGCCTGCACGCGCGCGAGCTCGTCGAGGTGCTTCCCGAGTGGTCGACGCCTGCCGACGTGGTCCATCTGGTGTTCACGACGCGCAAGGGCCTGCGCCCGTCGGTACGGGCACTCGTCGACCATCTGGTCGACGAGGTGAGCGCGCTCCTCACGGATCACGCGGGCGGCATCGCGCAGTCGTCGTCGGGGACCGGCAGCCGCCGCTCGACATCACAGCAGCCATTCGATCGGCAGCACCGATAACACCCCCACAAACGCGCGCAGCCACAAGCCGGCGCCCGGCTCTTCATCGTGCACGATCTCCTTGCCGTCGCGCTGCTCGACCCACTGCAGCGCTCCGGCGTCGCTCAGGCGCACGCTGTACGCGCGAGCCGGAATGCTGCCGGCAAACGCATCGGCAATCGCCCGGGCCATGGCGGGGCTGTCGATCACGAAGCCCATTTCGGTGTTGAGCCGCGCGGAGCGGGGGTCGAAGTTGAACGACCCGATGAACACGCGTGAGCGATCGACCGAAAACGTCTTGGCGTGCAGGCTGGCGCTGGAACTCCCGATCGGCCCGTGGGGTTCGGCCGGAGGAGGCGAAAACCCGGCGTCCATTTCGAAGAGCACGACCCCCGCCTCGAGCATGGGCTTGCGCCGTTTCGCATAGCCGGCGTGAACGGCGGGAACGTCGGTGGCTGCCAGCGAGTTGGTGAGTATCGTGACCTGTACGCCTTGCCTGGCCAAGGCAGAAAAGTACTCGGTGCCGTTCGCCCCGGGCACGAAATAGGCCGAGACCAGTTCGAGCTCGCGCTCGGGCGCCTCGAGGATCTGCTGGAGCCGCGGCCACAGCAGTTGGTTGTCTGCTGCACGGCCGAGGCCCTTGGCCGGATCGTCGCTGACCATGAGCGTCTTGGCCCATTCGAACGGCAGTTGACCCGCAAGCGCCTGGCGCACGTACGGCAAGCGGGCGATCGCCTGCCTGTACTGCGCGGTAGCGGGATCCTGTTCGACGAGCGAAGCGGCTGATGCAACGCCGGCAAGTGCGTCGGGGCTCACCGGCGGCAGCACGCGCTCGGCCGGATAGGACGAGTCGCTCGCCCAGTAACGGTCGAAGTCCCTCGAAACATCGTTCACCACCGGGCCGATCGCAAGCACATCGAGATCGGAGAACGACAGGCCCTCGCCTGCGTCGAAGTACTCGTCGCCGACGTTGCGCCCTCCGATGATCGTGGCCTGGTTGTCGGCGGTGAACGACTTGTTGTGCATGCGCCGGTTCAGCCGCGAAAAGTCGGTGAGGTAGCCCAGGGCACGCCAGCGACGATGCAGGAACGGATTGAACAGCCGCACTTCGATGTCGGGGTGTGCATCGAGCGCGGCGAGAACGGCGTCCAGCCCAGCCGTGCCGTTGTCATCGAGGAGCAGGCGCACACGAACGCCCCGGTCGGCGGCGCGGCGTAACGCTTCGAACAGCAAGGTGCCGGTCGTGTCGTCTTGCCAGATGTAGTACTGGATGTCGAGCGAGCGCTCGCTCGCGTCAGCCAGCAGTACGCGCGCGGCGAAGGCGTCACGCCCATCGGCCAGCGCGAACACGCCGGACTTGCCGGGGTGCGCCTGCGTCAGGGGCCGCACCGATTGGCCGAGCCGCGTATCGGCCGTGTCCTGCACGGTCGCCGAGAAGCTTCGGCCCTCCAGCGACGGCAATTGGGAGCAGCCGTGCAACGCGGCGACCACGGTTGCGACCGCCAGCACGCCGAGCAAACGCCTGGCCAACACGGCCGGCAGGCCGTCGGTGTTCGCCGGCATGCGAGTCAGGCGAAAACAGGCACGTTATCGGGCCAGATCAACATCACCAGAGCCACGACTCCGGCGACCGGAAGGCCGAGGTCCTGATACACGCCGAGCGTGAGGGCTGCAGTCGAGCCCACCGGCGCCCACAGAAGCGGTATTGCGAGCACTGCGCGGGGAAGGGGTGCCTTGGCGAACAGAAGGACCCCCACGGTGATAGATCGTCGTCGGACAGGGCAATCCGAAAGTCGGCGCGGCCGGGTACGGGTGCCCGAGGAGTCGGCTGGGGATGGGGTAGGCGATGAGCGCGAAGGAGCGAACACGTCGAAGAACGGTTCGACACTGAAGGGCACGTCCATGCGCCTCTCCTCGCCATCGTCGTTCTGCGTTGCGCGGCACGACCGTTTTGTCGTCTGCAACGATACGGTATGGGCGGCTACCTCCAGCGTCGAGACGGGCCGAAAACGAAAGATTATCGTTAGCGGGGCGACATTTCCCGATCTCGGCACACGGTCGAAGAGCCCAGGCGGCTGGTACTCTTTTCGACCCATGGAAGCCGTCAACCAGCTGCTCCTGGTCGGAGCGCTCGTGATGTTCGGCGGGATCGTGCTCGGTGCGTTCTCGTCGCGCTTCGGCATTCCTTTTCTGCTGGTGTTCCTGCTGGTCGGCATGCTGGCCGGCGAGAACGGCATCGGCGGAATCGATTTCGACGACCACCGGCTCGCGTTCTTCGTCGGCAATCTCGCGCTGGCGATCATCCTGCTCGACGGCGGCCTGAGGACGAAGTTCGCGACGTTCCGCGTGGCACTGCGCCCGTCGCTGGTGCTCGCTGCGCCGGGCGTCCTGCTCACGGCGCTGCCCACGGGCCTGTTCACCGCCTGGGTCTTCGACGTCGACTGGCGCGTCGGCCTGCTGCTCGGCGCCATCGTCGGATCGACCGACGCGGCCGCGGTGTTCTCGCTGCTGCGCTCGAGCGGCACCCGGCTGAACGAACGCGTCGCCAACACGCTCGAGATCGAATCGGGCATCAACGATCCGACGGCGATCTTTCTCACGACGTCGATGATCGGGGTGCTGATGGCGCCCGCCGAGCTGAGCGGGATCGACCTCGCGCGTCGGCTCGTCCTGCAGTTCGGGCTCGGTGCCGTTCTCGGCGTGGGCCTGGGCTACGCGATGGCGCGCGTGATGCGCGCCGCGCACGTCGGCGAGGGCCTGAGCGCGCTGCTGCTGTGTTCGGGCGGCGTCGCTGCTTTTGCGCTGGTGAGCAGCCTGGGCGGCAGCGGTTTCGTCGCCGTCTACCTGGTCGGCCTGATGGTCGGCAACCGGATGCGCCGGTCCGCCGAGAACCTGCTGCGCGCGATGGACGGCATGGCGTGGCTCGCGCAGTCGAGCATGTTCCTGCTGCTCGGCCTGCTCGTCACGCCGTCGGAACTCCCGGCCATCGCGACGGGAGCGCTGCTCGTCTCGGCGTTCCTGATGCTCGTCGCGCGGCCGGTCGCCGTCTGGCTGTGCCTGTGGCCGTTTCGCTTCGCGCCGCGCGAAGTCGCCTTCATGGGGTGGATCGGGCTGCGCGGCGCGGTGCCGATCGTGCTCGCGGTCTTCCCGCTGCTCGCCGGCGTTCCCGACGCCGAACTGCTGTTCAACATCGCGTTCGTCGTCGTCGTGACTTCGCTGCTGCTGCAGGGGACCTCGGTTCCGTACGCGGCGCGCCGCTTCGGCGTCGGACTGCCGCCGCGCGACGAGCCGCGGGTGCGCCCGACGCTGTCCGACGACCGGCTCGCGGTGCTCGAGTTCCTCATCGGCGAGCGCTCGCCGATGCTCGGCGTCGACCTGCGCTCGCTGATCCTTCCCGACGGCGCGCGCATCGTCGCGGTGCTGCGCAGCAGCACGGTCATCCAGGACCACGCGGCCGGGGCGCTGGCGCGCGACGACGTCGTGATGCTCGTTGCGCCCGACGTCGAGGTCGATCGCCTTTCGCAACTGTTCACGAGCGTCGATTCAGACGCCCGCCGACGCTTCTACGGCGACTTCGTGCTCGAGGGCGGGGCATCGTTCGCCGACGTCTGTGCCGCCTACGGGTGCGAGATACCGCCCGAGCTGGAAGGTCTTTCGCTCGACGAGGCGATGCGCCGGCGCGCGCCGCGCATCGTCGAGGGCGACGCGGTACGCATCTCCGGGCTGCTGCTGGTCGCGCGCGAGATCGTCGGCGGGCGCGTGCTCAAGGTGGGCCTGAAGCTCGAGCGCGCGACCCGCTGAGCTTCACTTCCGTTGCTGCACCGCGGGTTGCACGACGCGCGCCGCACTGCGCAGCGATGCGGCGCGTGCAAAGGCGCGGGCCGTCTGCCGCGGGCGCGCCGAGAAGGAAAGTTGCGCATGGCACCACGCGTTGTCCACCGCCGGCCGGTCCGGTTCGTGTCGGCGACCGAACCGGCGGCCGTGGACAACGCTCGAGGGCCTTGGGCTGCTCGTTGTGCAGGCGATCGGGCTGACGAGCGGGACTGCGTTCGTACGCAGGTTGTGGTGTGCCGGGGGAGGCACGCTTGGCGCTGCCGCCGCCGGCCGAATCGCGTCTATTCCCGGAAACCGGGTGTTTTCGTTTGTGGAATGCATTCCACGTGCGAAAACACCCG
>JAKFES010000010.1:0-8081 GCA_036675585.1 Burkholderiaceae bacterium | reverse complement strand
GCACGCGCGGCGGCCGCGCCCGGCCGCGGGCGCCACGACGGGCAGGCGCCCGCTGCGACCATCGCCGCGGCCTCGGACCTGCAGTTCGCGTTGCCGGCCATCGCACGGGCTTTCCGCGAAGAGACCGGTGCCGCGCTGCGGCTCTCGTTCGGATCGTCGGGCAATTTCGCCCGCCAGATCGAGCAGGGTGCGCCGTTCGAGCTGTTCCTGTCGGCCGACGAGGCCTACGTTGCGCGCCTGGTCGCGCGCGGAATCGCCGCCGACCGCGGCGCCTTGTATGCGATCGGCCGCATTGCGCTGTTCGTCGGGCACGACTCGCCGTTGCAGCCCGATGCGCAACTGCGCGACCTGCGCGCGGCACTCGGCGACGGCCGGTTGCGCCGCTTCGCGATCGCCAATCCCGAGCATGCGCCGTACGGGCGCGCCGCGCGCGCGGTGCTCGAACACGCCGGCCTGTGGGCGGCGATCGAGCCGAAGCTCGTCTTCGGCGAGAACGTCGCGCAGGCCGCGCAGTTCGCCGCCAGCGGCTCGGCGCAGGGGGGCCTCGTGCCCTGGTCGCTGTCGCACGATACGCCGATGGCCGCCCTCGGGCGCTTCGCCCGGGTCGATGCCGATTGGCACGCGGGCGAGCCGCTTCACCAGCGCATGGTGCTGCTGCGCGGCGCGGGCCAGACGGCGCGGACGTTCTTCGCGTACCTGCGCGGCCCGGCGGCGCGCGCGATCCTCGCCGCGCACGGGTTCGAGCTGCCCGCGGAGAACGGGTAGTGGACTGGCACGCGCTCGTCCTGTCGCTCGAGCTCGCGCTGGTCACGGTCGCGATCCTCGTTCCGTCGGCGCTGTTCGTCGCGCGCTGGCTGGCGGCGACGTCGGTTCCGGCCAAGCCGTGGATCGAGGGATTGCTCGCGTTGCCGCTGGTGCTGCCGCCCACGGTCGTCGGCTACTACCTGCTGGTCGCGCTGGGCGCGCAATCGCCGCTCGGCAGCGCGTTCGAGGCGCTGTTCGGGCAGCCGCTCGTCTTCAGCTTTCCCGGACTCGTCGTCGCGTCGCTGGTATTCAACGTGCCGTTCGCCGTGCAGCCGATGCAGCGCGCCTTCGAGGCGATTCCGCCGGACGTCCACGAGGCGGCGCGCTGTTGCGGGCTGGGCTTCTGGCAGGCGCTGCGCCGCATCGAGTTGCCGCTCGCCTGGCCGGGCATCCTGTCGGCCGCGGTGATGAGCTTCGCCCACACGCTGGGCGAGTTCGGCGTCGTGCTGATGGTGGGCGGAAGCATTCCCGGCGAGACGCGAACGATCGCGATCTCGATCTACGACCGCACGCAGGCTTTCGACGATGCGGCCGCCGGCACGATGTCGCTGTTCCTGCTGGCGATCTCGCTCGCGACGATCGCGGTGAGCTACGGCCTGGTGCAGCGAATGATGCGCAAACGCCGCGCGGCATGAACCTGCGCGTCACGTTGTCGCACGACGGCCCGCCGCTCGATTTCGACGCGAGCCTGCCTGCCGGGCGCATCACCGCGCTGGTCGGCCCCTCGGGCAGCGGCAAGACCTCGATCCTGCGCGCGGTCGCCGGGCTGTTGCGCGTGCGGCGCGCGTACGTCGCGCTCGGCGACGCCGTCTGGGACGATGCGAAGCGACACCTGCCGACGCGCGATCGATCGATCGGGCTCGTTCCGCAGCAATACGGACTGTTCCCGCACCTCGACGTGCAACGCAACGTCGAGACGGCGCTGCTGCAGCTGCCGGCCGCCGAGCGGCGCGAGCGTGCGCTCGAGTCGATCGCGCTCGCGCACGTCGACGGACTCGAACGGCGCTACCCGCGCGAGCTCTCGGGCGGGCAGCGCCAGCGGGTCGCGCTCGCACGCGCGATCGCGCGCCGCCCGGCCGTGCTGCTGCTCGACGAGCCGTTCTCCGCGGTCGACCGGAGCACGCGCAAGCGGCTGCACGTCGAGTTGCGCCGGCTGCATGCGCAGATCGGCGCGACGATCGTGCTGGTCACCCACGACCTCGACGAGGCGGCGCAACTCGCCTCGCACCTGGTCCTGCTGCGGCGCGGCCGGCTGCTGCAGGCGGGCGAGACCGCCGAGGTGCTCGCCCGCCCGGCAACCGAGGAGGCGGCCCGCCTGCTGGACATACCGAACGTCTTCGAGGCGCGCGTGACCTCGGCCGCGGCACCCGGCGAGACGATGACGCTGCGCTGGGGGCCGGTTGCGCTGCGCACGCCCGCCCGCGAAGCGCTGCCCGCGGGCGCCCGGATCCGCTGGGCCGTGCTGCCGACGAACGTGCTGCTCGTGCGCGCCGACAAGCCGCGGCACGGGCTCGAGAACCTGCTCGAGGCGCGCGTCGACGAGGTGATCGAGATGGGCGGCGAAGCGCTCGTCTGGCTGCGCCCGGACGGGCTGTCGGACGAGCGCGTGCAGGTGCGGTTGAGCGCGCGCGCGGTGCGCCGGCACGATGTCCGGGTCGGCGATGCGGTGACGGCATTCGTTCGCGCCACCGACATCGTCGCGCTCGAGCGTGTCGTCGCCGGTCCGGGCACGGCATAATCGCGTCCCGCATCGGGTGTTGCCGATGCGCCGTTGCCCATGAATACGCACCGCTTCTGCGTGGCGCCGATGCTCGACGTGTCGGACCGCCACTTCCGCTATTTCGCGCGCACGCTCACGCGCGGCGCCCGCCTGTACACCGAGATGGTGACGACGGGCGCGCTGCTGCACGGACCGCGCGAACGACTGCTCGCCTTCGACCCGGCCGAGCATCCGGTCGCGCTGCAACTGGGCGGAAGCGATCCCGGCGAACTCGCCGCTGCGGCGCGTCTGGGCGAGATCGCCGGATACGACGAGATCAACCTGAACTGCGGTTGCCCGAGCCCGCGCGTGCAAAGCGGCGCGTTCGGCGCCTGCCTGATGGGCGAGCCCGAGCTCGTCGCCCGCTGCGTGCGCGCGATGCGCGACGCGGTTTCGATCCCGGTCACCGTGAAGCACCGGATCGGGATCGACCGGATCGACGACTACGCGTTCGTTCGCGATTTCGTCGGCGTCGTGGCCGAGGCGGGTTGCGAGGTGTTCGTCGTGCACGCGCGAAACGCGTGGCTCGACGGACTGAGCCCGAAGGAGAACCGGACGGTGCCGCCGCTGCGCTACCCGCTCGTTGCGCGGCTCCAGCGCGATTTCCCGTCGCTGTCGATCGTGCTCAACGGCGGCCTGCGCGCGCATGCCGACGCGCTCGCGCACGTCGTCGACGTCGACGGCGTCATGATCGGCCGCGAGGCTTGCGAGAACCCGTGGATGCTCGCCGAAGTCGATCCGCTGTATTTCGATCGCGCGGCGCCGTGCGCGACGCGCGACGAGGCGATCGACGCGATGCGGCCGTACCTGCTTGCGCAGGCGCAGGCCGGGGTGCCGATCCGCTCGGTGGTCCGCCATCTGCTCGGGTTGTTCAACGGGCTGCCGGGCGCGCGTGCATGGCGCCGCACGCTCAGCGATGCGCAGGCGCTCGAGCGCTTCGGCGTCGACGTGCTCGATGCGGCGCGGGCGCAGGTCACGAAGCTGCCGCCGCACGGCGAAGCTGCCGCACGTACAGCAGGATCGCCGTGAACGCGGCGGCGGCGAGCGCCGTTTCGACGCCGGCCAGCGCTGCGGAAAGCCCGCCGTCCGACGAAGCGCGCACGACGCCTTCGGCCAGATAGCCGAGAATCCACATCGACCACCACTGGTACACGCGTACGCGCGCGGCGAGCAGGCCGGGAAGCGCGAGCACGAGCGGAACGACCTTGAGCGCCAGCAGCCAGGCGCCGGGGCGAAGCGGAGCGAGCCACGTTTCCCACGCGATGCCGAGCACGATCAACGCGACGAAGCAGGCGACGACGAAGCGGCCGGGCCGGGCCGGCGCAATGGGCAGCGACATATGAGCGGCGAGAGGGGCGAAGCGGATTCTAACCAGTCGCTGCCGCACCGGGTCGCGCGCATCGGCCGCGCGATGTGGCGCCAGGCGGGTCAGCTGCACCTGCCGCAGACGGCGGGCAGCCTCGCTTTCCTGTCGCTGCTCGCGATCGCGCCGATGTTCTCGATCGTGCTCTGGGTGACCACCGCCTCGCCGATGTTCGGCCGGCTGCGCGACGCGCTGCAGGGCTTCCTGATGCTGAACCTGTTTCCGTCGTCGATCAGCGATACGTTGATCCGGCTGCTGAACCAGTTCGCGGCGAAGGCCAACGAGCTGTCGGTGATCGGCCTGGCCGCGTTCCTGCTCACCGCTTTCGTCGCCTTGCAGACGATCGAGGGCACGCTGAACCGGATCTGGCTCGCCGACCGTCCGCGACCGATCGCCCATCGGCTGGCGCTGTACTGGCTGCTGCTCACGCTCGGGCCGCTGCTGCTCGGGGCCAGCCTCGTTTTCCACGGGCTCGTCGCCACGTCGTGGCTGCGTGGCGCGGACCTCAACGAAGTGCGCAACGTCTGGTATTTCGTGTTGCCGTGGGCGACGGCCGTCGTCGCGCTCACGCTGCTCTACCGGCTGCTGCCGAGCGCATCGGTGCGCTGGGGCGAGGCCTTCGCCGGTGCGGTGCTCGCCGCGTTCCTGTTCGAGTTCCTGCGCACGCTGCTCGGACTGTACGTCACCGGGCTGCCGACCTACACCATCGTCTACGGGACCTTCGCGGCGTTGCCGCTGTTCCTGCTGTGGCTGTTCCTCGGCTGGATGTCGGTGCTGCTCGGCGCGCTGCTCGCGGCGAACCTGCGCTTCTGGCGATCGCGCGGCGAGCCGCACCTCGAGCGCACGCCGGCCGTGCGCTTCGCCGACGCGCATGCCGTGCTCGAGGCGATGCGCGAGGCGCTCGGCGGCGATCCGCACGCGGCGATGCCCGTCGAGCGCGTCGCCGAATCGCTCGGTGGCGACGCGGAGCGCGCCATCGAGGTGGCGATCCTGCTCAGCCGGCTCGGTTACCTCACGCGCTTCGTGCGGCTCGGCGATCCGGCCGAACCCGACGGCGTGCCGCCGTCGACCCGGCGCGCGCGCATCGGTCGCTTCGCGCGACGCTGGCGCAGGCGACCGACGGGTGCCGATTCGGTATGGAGCGAGCGCTGGGCATGGGCCGACGACCCGCGCGCGATGAGCGAGCGGGCGCTGTTCGAGCAGATCTGGACCGGCGGGCGGATCGGCGACAGCGATACGATGCCCGATTCGATCGACCGTCCGCTGGTCGAGAGCGTCGGTGCCGATGCGTCGCACGCGCCCGAGGCGAGGGCGGCGGTGAACAGACCCTAGGAGCGGGCCTCCTGCACGAAGTCGCGCAACGCATCGAGCAGCGCGTCGGGTCGCTCGCTCATGATCGCGTGGCCACAGTCGGCGACCTCGACGACGCGCGGCCCGGGCAGCCCGGCGGCCGCCGCCGTGGCGCGCGTGCGTTCGATCAGTGCGCGCGCGAAGCGCGGCGGCGCCATCGCGTCGCGCGCACCGAGCACGAACAGCACCGGGCAACGCAGCGTGTCGGCGCGCTCGAATCCGCCCTGCCATGCATGACAGGCGTTGAAGTCGATCGACAGTACGCCCGGGCGCTGGCGCTCCATCAGCCGGCGGTTCTGCACGAAGATCGAGAATCCCGGTGCGGGCGAACCGGGGCGCGCGCTGATCGTCGAGTGCGACCAGAAGTTGATCAGGTCGAGCGCGCGTGCCTCGTCGTCGCGCGCCGCCGCGAGCAGCGCGTCGGACACCTTCATCGGAAACGCGGTGCCGACCAGTGCGAGTCGTTCGACGCGTTCGGGGGACGAACCCGCCGCCTCGAGCGCGATCAGCGAACCCATGCTGTGGCCGACGAGCGTGGCCCTCTTCACGCCGAAGGCGTCGAGCGCCGCGATCAGCCAGCGGCCGAGCGCCTCGACGTCGGGCAGCGGCGCGCCTTCGCTGCGGCCGTGGCCGGGCAGGTCGAGCGCGAGCACCGCGTGACCGTGATGCGCGAAGTAGCGCGACTGCAGGATCCAGACGCTGTGGTCGTGCTGTGCGCCGTGCACGAACACGACGACCGGTTGTGTGGGGTCGAATTCGGATCCGCCGGTGTAGGCGTAGACGCGATGGCCGTCGACTGGTACGTACATGGGGTAGGAAGAAGCGGGGCGGAAGGCGAAGCGCGTCAGCCGCGCGCGGCGGCGCGGAAAGCGCCTTCGAGGTCGGCGACGAGGTCGGCCGGGTCTTCGAGCCCGATCGACAGCCGCAACGTGCCTTCGCCGATGCCGGCGGCGGCGAGCGCGGCGTTGTCCATCCGGAAATGCGTCGTCGTCGCCGGATGGATGACCAGCGAGCGCGTGTCGCCGACGTTGGCCAGGTGCGAGAACAGCCGCAACGCCTCGACGAAGCGACGCCCCGCCGACCGGTCGCCTTTCAGCTCGAAGCTGAACACCGAGCCGCATCCGCGCGGCATCAGCCGCTGCGCGAGTGCGTGGTCGGGGTGCGTCGGCAATCCCGGGTAGCCGACGCTCGCGACCATCGGGTGCTCGGCGAGGAACTGCGCGATGCGCTGCGCGCTCTCGACGTGCCGCGCCATCCGCAGCGGCAGCGTCTCGATGCCCTGCAGGATCTCGAACGCGTTCATCGGGCTCAGGCACGCGCCGAAATCGCGCAGGCCTTCGCGCCGGGCGCGCAGCAGGAACGGCGCGACCGTCGATTCCTCGGAGAAGACCATTCCGTGGAACCCGACGTAGGGCTCGGTGAGTTCGGCGAACTTGCCCGATGCGTCCCAGTCGAAGCGGCCGATGTCGACCAGCAGCCCGCCGACGACGGTGCCGTGCCCGCACAGGAACTTCGTCGCCGAGTGGTAGACGAGGTCGGCGCCGAACTCGCCCGGGCGCACGAGCCACGGCGTGGTGAACGTCGAGTCGACCAGCAGCGGCACGCGGTGCGCATGGGCGATGTCGGCCACGGTGGGGATGTCGAGGACGTCGAGCCCCGGATTGCCGAGCGTCTCGCCGAGCAGCAGCCGGGTGTTCGGCCGCAATGCGCCGCGCCATGCATCGGGGTCGCGCGGGTCGACGAAAGTGGTCTCGATGCCGAAGCGCGGCAGCGTGAAATGGAGCAGGTTGTGCGACCCGCCGTAGAGGGCGCGCGACGCGACGATGTGCGAACCGGCTCCGGCGAGCGTGACGATCGCCAGGTGCAGCGCGGCCTGGCCGCTCGCGGTGGCGATCGCGCCGACGCCCGATTCGAGCGCGGCGATGCGTTCCTCGAGCGCCGAGACGGTGGGGTTGCTGATGCGCGAATAGACGTGCCCCGACTGCTCCATGTCGAACAGCGAGGCGGCGTGGTCGGCGTCGCGGAAGACGAAGGCCGTCGACAGGTAGATCGGCGTGATGCGCGCGCCGGTGGCCGGGTCGGGCCGCGCACCGGCATGCACCGCGAGCGTGTCGAAGCCGTGGAAATCGCGCTGGCTCATCGGGTCGGTCGGGAAGAAGAGCGGAAAAAACGTCGGTCGATGCTAGCACGCCACTTGGGTTCTGCCGGGCTTGGCGCGACAATGCCGGGCGACGCGCCGCCTGTCGGCGCACCGACGAGCGACGGGGCGGCATCGGGATGGAGAGCAGACCGGAATATCGGGTGGCGGCGGCCGGTCTCGACCCGCGCGACGTGCGCCTGATCGAGATCGTCTTCAAGCACAGCCAGTACAACCGCTACGCGTTCCGCTTCGAACCCAGGCTCGACCTGCCGGGCGTCGACATCCTGATCGTCAATCCGCTCGTCGCCGAGGGGCTGCGCGCGGTCGCTCGCGTGCGCAGCGCCGGCCGGCCGCTGCCGGTCGTCTCCGCGGTTCCGCGCGGTGCGTCGAGCAACGCGCGCCATGCGCTGTCGATCGACCGGCTCACGCTGCAGTTGCTGCCGATCCTGAATCGTGTCGTCGAACTCGAGCTGCGCGGCGCAGGCGACGATGCCGCCCGCCACGCCGCTGCCGGGCAGCGCGATGCGTCGCCGGCGGGCAGCGACGAGGCCGTGCCGGGCGATCCCGATACCGAGCGCTCGACGCGCGGGTTCCTGCGCGAGGCCGCGCGCAAGTCGCGCGAGGGCGACAGCGCGCGCGAGGCGGCGCTGCGCGCACGCACGGCC
>JAKFES010000263.1:0-8178 GCA_036675585.1 Burkholderiaceae bacterium | reverse complement strand
CCCCTATCCCACCATTGAAGACGCCATCGGCAAGACGCCGCTGGTGGCCGCTCTGGTCGAACGGCTCGCCGAACGCGGCTGGCGACCCGGTGTCGTGGCGAGCGGCTACGGCGCGCGGCGCCGCGATGCGCGTCTCGTCGGTCCCGAAGACGACGCGCTCGAGCACGGCGACGAGCCGGTGCTGCTCGCGCGCCGCACGCGCCGGCCGGTCGCGGCCGGGCGCGAACGCGCGAAAGCGGTGCACGTGCTGCTCGAACGCCACCCCGAGATCGACGTCGTCGTCTCCGACGACGGGTTGCAGCATGCCGGGCTCGCGCGCACCGTCGAGATCGCGGTGTTCGACGAGCGCGGCGCGGGCAACGGGCGCTGCCTGCCGGCCGGGCCGCTGCGTGCGCCGCTGGCGCAGGCCGCGACGATGGACGCACTCGCCCTGAACGGCGATGCGCGCGCCCCGATCGAGCACCCGCACGCGTTCCGCTTCCGGATCGAACCGGTGCGCTTCGTCGCGTTCGCCGCCCCCGCAGCGCCCGTGTCCGTCGCGGAATTCGCGCGCCGCTTCGCCGGATCCGAAGGCATGGCGATCGCGGCAACCGGCGCACCGCAGCGCTTTTTCGATACGCTTCGCTCGCTCGGCCTGCGCGCCCGCACGCTCGCGCTGCCCGACCATGCGGTGCTCGACGCGGCAACGCTGGCCGCGATCGATGCCCCGTGGATCGTCATGACCGAGAAGGACGCCGTAAAATGCGCGGCCTGGGCCGATGCGCGCTGCTGGTGGCTGGAGGTGCGCGCAGTGCCCGAGTCCCGCCTCGCCGATTGGCTGATCGAGAAGCTCCATGGACGCACGCCTGCTCGAGATCCTCGTTTGTCCGCTGTGCAAGGGGCCGCTGAAGCGGCTCCCGGGGGGCCGCGCCGCTGACGGCTCGGCATTCGAAGCCGAGCTGCTGTGCCAGGCCGACCGGCTCGCGTTTCCGGTGCGCGACGGAATTCCCGTGATGCTCGTCGACGAAGCGCGCAAGCTCGAGCCCGATTCCGCCGGCGCGCCGCCGACCGGCGCGCTCGAATCGCCCACCGCCCTCCCCGAAGCCGACCGCCCGGGCGCGGCGGGCGACCCGGCCGGGCCGGCGAGCGGCGCTGCCGCCGATCCGTCCCGCGCACCCGGCGATCCCGCCGATCGCCCTCCGGACGGACGTTGAGCGACGCCCCTCCCGCGCGCGCTCCGGTCGAATTCGTCGCACTGATCCCGGCGCGGCGCGCATCGACGAGGCTGCCCGACAAGCCGCTGGCCGATCTGGGCGGACGCCCGATGGTCGTTCGCGTCGCCGAGCGTGCGCGGGCCGCCGGCGCGGCGCGCGTCGCCGTCGCCACCGACTCGCAACGCATCGTCGACGCCGTGCAGGCGGCCGGCTTCGAAGCGATCCGCACGCGCGCCGATCACCCGTCGGGAACCGACCGGCTCGCCGAAGCGGCTTCGATCCTCGGTCTCGACGACGCGCGGATCGTCGTCAACGTCCAGGGCGACGAACCGCTGATCGATCCGGCGCTGCTGCGCGCCGTCGCACAGCGCCTGGCCGAATGCGACGATTGCTCGATCGCCACGGCCGCGCACCCGATCGGCACGCTCGACGCGTGGCTCGATCCGAACGTCGTGAAGCTGGTCTGCGACCGCTCGATGCGCGCGCTGTACTTCTCGCGTGCCCCGATCCCGTTTCCCCGCGACGCGATGCCCGCGTCGTTCCCGGCGGTGCTGCCCGCGTCGTGGCCCGGAACCTTCTCGGGCGCCGCCGCGCCGCTGCGGCACATCGGGCTGTACGCGTATCGCGTCTCGTACCTGCGCGCGTATGCGTCGATGGGCGCCGCTCCGCTGGAGACGCTCGAGTCGCTCGAGCAGTTGCGCGCTCTGTGGCACGGACACCGGATCGCCGTGCACGTCGCCGAGCGGCCGGTCGAGGGCGGCGTCGACACGCCGGCCGACCTCGAGCGCGTTCGCGCGCACTGGGCGCAAGCGAAGCGCTGAATCGCGCAGGCATCGCCCTTGCCGCGCTGCGGCCGGTCGGGCGCACGCTTGCGAAATCGTGCCCGCACCGGCCGATTCGCTGTCCAAGGGTTAACGCGGTGCACGCACCCACGCTGCGCATCCTTCGCGCGCCGCTCGCCTTCGGCACGAGCGCACTCGCCGCCACGGCGCAGGCGCACGTCGTCGAGCGCAACGCCGATGCCGCGCTCTTTCCAGGGTCCTTCGACCCGTGGGTGCTCGCGTGCCTCGCCGCGAGCGGCGCGGCGTACGCGATCGGCACGCTGCGACTGTGGCGACGCGCGGGCATCGGGCGCGGGATCGGCGTGCGCAACGCGGCGGCATTCGTTGCCGGATGGCTCGTGCTCGTCGTCGCGCTGGTCTCGCCGCTCGACCCCCTCGGCGTTCGTCTGTTCAGCGCGCACATGCTGCAGCACGAACTGCTGATGATCGTCGCCGCGCCGCTGCTCGTCCTCGCCCGTCCGCTGGCGGCGTGGACGTGGGCATTGCCGGCGCGCGCCCGGGCAGCGCTCGGCGCGGCGCTGCGCACACGGGGCTGGCGATGCGCCTGGCGGACGCTGTGCACCCCGCTCGTCGCGGCTTTTCTGCACGCGCTCGCGCTCTGGACGTGGCACGCGCCGGCGCCGTTCGCCCGCGCGATCGCCGACCCGTTCGTCCACGGGCTGCAGCACGCGAGCTTCCTCGGCACGGCGCTGCTGTTCTGGTGGGTCGTGCTCGGCGCGCGCGCGGGGACGGCGCGCGCGCTGGCGCTGCTCGCGCTGTTCGCCACGATGCTCCACGGCACCGTGCTCGGCACGCTGATCGCCCTGTCGCCGCATCCGTGGTACCCGGCGTACGGCGCGACGAGCGCAGCGCTGGGAATCGACGCGCTGCGCGACCAGCAGCTCGGCGGGCTGCTGATGTGGGTGCCGGGCGGGCTCGCCTACGTCGGCGTCGGCATCGCGCTGGCCGCGCGCTGGCTCGACCAGCGGGTTCCGGCAGCCAGGGCCAGGCCGAGCGCGACGTAGACGCCGAACAGGCTCGGCGTCGAGAGCCGATGCTCGAACCCGGGGGTGAGCCGATCGGGAACCAGCTTGAAGTCGACCGCGGCGATCGCCGCGCTCGCCGCAGCGGTGTCGCGCAGCAGCGGGGCGAGCCGGCGCGCCCGCCGCTCGCCGAGCAGCTTCTCGTACACCACGCCCCAGAACAGCGCCGACACGATGTGCGTGGCGAGACCGGCGCCCGTGTAGCGAACGCTCGCGCGGTTCTCGCGCAGCGCGCGCCGGCCCCAGAACACGTGGCTCACGGCATTCAGCGGCGCCGCCGCACTGCCCTGCTCGCGCCGACCGCGCAATGCGAGCACGGCAACGGTCGCCGCCGCGGCGAGCGCCCCGGTCACCAGCCCATCGCGCAACGCATCCGACCCGTTCTTCATCGCGGCCCCCTTCGGCCCGTACGCTGTCCGCCGTTGCGGCGCAAGCGTCGTTCCCGCAACATCGCGGGCGCCCGAAATTGACCGACTCGCATCCTTGCAGGTACGCTTGCGGGCTTTGCGGGCGGCCTGCCGGCCTCGATCGGCGTGCCGGGTCTGTGCGGTATCGGCCGGCTTCGCGGTCGGAGACGCGACGCCGCCCCGGTCTCCATCCAGCAGCAGGCACACCATGCGTCTGATCCTCCTCGGCGCGCCCGGCGCGGGCAAAGGCACGCAGGCGGCGTTCATCACCCGGAAGTACGGCATCCCGCAGATCTCCACCGGAGACATGCTGCGTGCCGCGGTCAAGGCCGGCACTCCGCTCGGACAGGCTGCCCGGAAAGTGATGGATGCCGGCGCGCTCGTCTCCGACGACATCATCATCGGGCTGGTCGCCGAGCGCCTGCGCGAACCCGATTGCCGCGACGGCTATCTGTTCGACGGCTTTCCGCGAACGATCCCGCAGGCCGAAGCGCTCAAGGCGGCGCAGGTGCGGCTCGATTTCGTGCTCGAGATCGACGTCCCCGATGCCGAGATCATCGAACGCATGAGCGGGCGCCGGGTGCACGCGGCGAGCGGGCGCACGTATCACGTGCGCTTCAACCCGCCGAAGACGCCCGGCAAGGACGACGTCACCGGCGAGGACCTGATCCAGCGCGACGACGATCGCGAGGACACCGTTCGCAAGCGCCTGTCCGTCTATCACGCGCAGACGCGCCCGCTGGTCGACTACTACGCCGCCTGGGAACGCTCGGGCGATCCGCAGGCGCCGCGCTGCCGCAAGGTCGCCGGCGTCGGCAGTGTCGACGAAATCACCGCCCGTGTATTCGCCGCGCTCCAGTAAACTCGCGGCGCTCCCGGCAAGACCCGCTTTTCCTTTCAGTCTTTCACATCACAACCGGAATCGGATGGAGGTTCTCTCATGACTGCTACCTCGGCGGGTCTGTGGCTCGCTCTCGCCTGCGGGTTGGCGGCAGTGATCTACGGCGTCGCATCGAGCCGCTGGATCCTGTCGCTCGACGCGGGCAACGCACGGATGCAGGAGATCGCCGCGGCGATCCAGCAAGGCGCGAAGGCATACCTGAACCGGCAGTACCGCACGATCGCCATGGTCGGAGTCGTCCTGTTCGTCGTGATCTGGCTCGTCCCGGGGTTGGGGCTTTCCACCGCGATCGGTTTCGCCATCGGCTCGATCCTGTCGGGCGCCGCCGGCTACATCGGCATGAACGTATCGGTGCGCGCCAACGTGCGTACCGCGCAGGCGGCGACGAAAGGACTCGGTGAAGCGCTCGCCGTCGCGTTCCGCGGCGGCGCGATCACCGGCATGCTCGTCGTCGGTCTGGGCCTGCTCGGCGTCGCCGGCTACTACGGACTGCTGGTCGCGTCGGCGCCGCACGGGCTGGGCACGGTGAATTCGCTGCACGACGTGATCCGTCCGCTGATCGGCCTGGCCTTCGGCTCGTCGCTGATCTCGATCTTCGCGCGACTCGGCGGGGGCATCTTCACCAAGGGCGCCGACGTCGGCGCCGACCTCGTCGGCAAGGTCGAAGCGGGCATCCCCGAGGACGATCCGCGCAACCCCGCGGTGATCGCCGACAACGTGGGCGACAACGTCGGCGACTGTGCCGGCATGGCCGCCGACCTGTTCGAGACCTACGCCGTCACGCTGATCGCGACGATGCTGCTCGGTTCGCTGGTGATCACCGGCGCCGAAACGCAGGCCGTCGTGTACCCGCTCGTGCTCGGCGGGCTGTCGATCATCGCGTCGATCATCGGGGCGATGTTCGTCAAGGCGAGCCCCGGGCAGACGAACATCATGGGCGCGCTGTACAAGGGCCTGATCTGGGCCGGGCTGATCGCGACCGTCGTCGCCTACCCGATCACCGCGTGGATGTTCGGCGACGTCGATCTCGCCCGTTCGGGCACGTCGGTGCTGAACCTGTGGCTGTGCGTGGTCGTCGGCATGGTGCTCACCGGGCTGATCGTCTGGGTCACCGAGTACTACACGGGCACGCAGTTCAAGCCGGTGCGCTATGTCGCGCAATCGTCGACCACGGGACACGCGACGAACATCATCGCCGGCCTCGCCGTATCGATGAAGTCCACCGCGTGGCCGGTGCTGCTGGTGTGCGCGGCGATCATCTCGTCGTTCTGGCTCGGCGGCCTGTACGGCATCGCGGTGGCCGCCACCTCGATGCTGTCGATGGCCGGGATCGTCGTCGCGCTCGACGCGTACGGGCCGATCACCGACAACGCCGGCGGCATCGCCGAGATGTCGAACCTGCCCGAGTCGGTGCGCAACATCACCGACCCGCTCGACGCGGTCGGCAACACGACGAAGGCCGTCACCAAGGGCTACGCGATCGGCTCGGCCGGCCTCGCGGCGCTCGTGCTCTTCGCCGACTACACGCACGCGCTCGAATCGGCCCACATCGTCGCCAGCTTCGACCTGTCGAACCACATGGTGATCGTCGGGCTGATCATCGGCGGACTCGTTCCGTACCTGTTCGCCTCGATGGCGATGGAAGCGGTCGGCCGCGCAGCCGGATCGGTCGTCGAGGAAGTGCGTCGCCAGTTCCGCGAGATCCCCGGCATCATGGAAGGCACCGGCAAGCCCGACTACTCGCGCGCGGTCGACCTGCTCACCGGAGCGGCCATTCGCGAAATGATGATCCCGTCGCTGCTGCCGGTCGTCGTCCCGGTGCTCGTCGGCCTGCTGCTCGGGCCGGAAGCGCTGGGCGGGGTGCTGATGGGCACGATCGTCACCGGGCTGTTCGTCGCGATCTCGATGTGCACCGGCGGCGGCGCGTGGGACAACGCGAAGAAGTACATCGAGGAAGGCAATTTCGGCGGCAAGGGCTCCGACGCGCACAAGGCCGCGGTCACCGGCGACACGGTGGGCGATCCGTACAAGGACACGGCCGGCCCCGCGGTGAACCCGCTGATCAAGATCATCAACATCGTCGCGCTGCTGATCGTTCCGCTGATCGCAACGATCTACGCGCAGTAACCGCGCGGGGCGGCGCGCGCTCAGCGCGCCGTTTCGCCGAGCACCGCGAGGCGGCGCTCGACGGCTTGCAGCCGTCGGACGTCGCCTCGTTCCACATGGATCGCGCGCAGGTTGCGCAGCATGCGCGCGAGGATCTCGCGCCCGCTCGCGCGCGGCAGATACGCTCCCAGCAGCCGGCTCGCCTCGCGCCGATCGCCCGACGCGTAGGGCAGCAGCCGGTATTCGAGATCGTCGTGCGTGAGCACGCGCGCTCCGGCGAACACGTCGACGATGACGCTGCGTCCGGCGACGTCGTGGCGAACGAGGAAGTGGCCGGGAAAGCCGACGCCGCACGCCGGAACCCCGACCTGTTCGGCGAGTTCGAGATAGAGCACCGCGAGGCTGATCGGAATGCCGAGCCGGCGCTCGATGACCCGGTTCAGGTAGCTGTTCTCCGGATCGTGGAAATCATTCGCGTTGCCGCGAAAACCGAGCTCGTCGGCGAAATGCTCGCGCAGCGCGTCGACGCGCGCGATCGGCTGACGCAGCTTCGAGATGCGACGGCGCAGCGACAGCGCGAAGCCGTCGACGCGCGCGAGCAGATCGGGCATCGGCAACTGCGGGTACTCGTCCTGCGCGATCGCCAGGGCCGCCTCGAACAGCGGCAGCGACTCTTCGCTGCACACGAGCGTGCGCCAGTATTGCAGAAGGGGGTCCATCTTTTCGCGGTTCGCGACGGCGTGCCTTTTCGAGAAACTTAACCGATGCCGCGCACGAGGGCCAGACCGCTCGCGCGCACCGGTGCGGCAGCGCGGCGCCGATGCGGCGGTCGCGGCATGCGCGTGTGATGTAATTCGACGGATTCCATGGAGGACACGATGAAGATCTCGAACCAGGTAGTACTCGTCACCGGCGGCGCCTCCGGGCTCGGTGCGGCAACGGTGCGCCGCGTCGTCGCCGACGGCGGCAAGGCGCTGATCGCCGACGTCAACGAGGCACTGGGCCAGCAGCTCGTGGCCGAGCTGGGTGCGGCCACTCGCTTCGTGCGTTGCGACGTCACCGCCGAAGCCGACGCGCAGGCGGCGGTCGACGCGGCCGGAGAACTCGGCCGCCTCGTCGCACTCGTCAACTGCGCGGGAATCGGCCCGGCGGCGAAGACCGTCGGCAAGGACGGACCGCACCGACTCGACCTGTTCACCAAGGTGATCACGGTCAACCTGATCGGCACCTTCAACATGATCCGCGTCGCCGCAACGGCGATGGTGCGCAACGAGCCGAACGAGGAAGGCGAGCGCGGCGTCATCGTCAACACCGCTTCGGTGGCGGCCTTCGACGGCCAGATCGGACAGGCTGCCTACTCGGCGTCGAAAGGCGGAATCGTCGGCATGACGTTGCCGATCGCCCGCGATCTCTCGCGCGAAGGCGTTCGCGTCGTCACGATCGCGCCGGGCCTGTTCCTCACGCCGCTGATGGAAGGCCTGCCGAAGGACGTGCAGGAATCGCTCGGCCGCCAGGTCCCCTTCCCCTCGCGCCTCGGCCGCCCGCCCGAGTACGCGCAACTCGTCGCACAGATCTTCGAGAACGTCATGCTGAACGGCGAAACGATTCGCCTGGACGGCGCGATCCGCATGGCGCCGCGGTGAGGAGGAGAAGGGGGAAGGGGGAAGGGTGAAGGGGGCCGGGCCGGCTGCGTCGTGTACCGCGCTT
>JAKFES010000193.1:0-8246 GCA_036675585.1 Burkholderiaceae bacterium | reverse complement strand
GCCGGCGCCGCTTCGTTCATCGCAAGGCCGCCGCCCGCTGGCGCAACGTCTCGTACAGCACCACGCCGGCGGCGACCGACACGTTCAGGCTGCCGACCGCTCCCGACATCGGGATGCGCGCGAGCGCATCGCACCGTTCGCGCGTCAGGCGCCGCATGCCGGTGCCTTCGGCACCGAGCACCCACGCCAGCGGACCGGCGAGCGACTGGTCGTAGACCGTCGATTCGGCCCGCTCGTCGGTGCCGATCACCTGGATGTCGCGGTCGCGGATCTCGTCGAGCGCGCGCGCGAGGTTCGTCACCATGATGTACGGAACGCTCTCGGCGGCGCCGCTGGCGGTCTGCATGGCGATCTCGGTCAACGCGCACGCGCGATCCTTCGGTGCGACGACGGCAGCCGCGCCCGCGCCGTCGGCCACGCGCAGGCACGCACCCAGGTTGCGCGGATCGGTGACGCCGTCGAGCACGAGCAGCGCGATCGGACCGGCCTGCGGCGCGCGCGCATCGAGCAGCTCGTCCAGGCGCAGGCTCGGCGGCGCGAACTCGACGAGCGCGACGACGCCCTGGTGGCGCTTGTGCGGGCACAGCTTCTCGAGCCGGGCGGCGTCGACGAAATGCGCGCGCACGCCCGCATCGCCCGCCACGCGGACGAGGTCGCGCACGCGGGCGTCGTCGCGACGCGCATCGACGTACAACTCGCGAATGCCCTCGGGCGCGCGGCGCAGCCGCGCCAGCACGGAATGAAAGCCGTAGATCAGCATCGGTCGGAAATCAGTGCCGGCGACGCAGGCCGGTGCGCGCCTTCTTCGCCGTAGCGGTGCCGGTCTTGCCGCGCGCGGCCAGGCGCTCGGCGCGCGCCTGCTTCACCTGGTCGGACTTGGCGCGCGCGGCCGGCTTGCCGCCGACCGCTTCGGGTTCGCGCCCGCGCGGCGAGGACTTGAAGCCGAGCCGGTCGACGAGCCGGAAATCGATCCGGCGCGCCTCGAGATCGACGCGCGAAACCTGCACCTCGAGCTCGTCGGTCAGGCGGAAACGCCGTCCGGTTCGTTCGCCGCGCAACTCGTGCGCCGCTTCGTTGTACTGGAAATATTCGCTGCCGAGCTCCGAGACGTGGACGAGCCCCTCGACGTACAGCTCCTCGAGCGTGACGAACACGCCGAACGGCGCCACGCCGGTGACGCGACCGACGAAAGCCTCGCCGACGCGCTCGCGCACGTACACGCACTTGAGCCAGGCCTCGACGTCGCGCGACGCTTCATCGGCGCGCCGCTCGTGCATCGAGCAGATCGCCCCGAGCAGGCGCCAGACCTCCTGCTCGCGCCTGCGCTCGGCGGAGCCCGACGAGGGTGCGTCGGCGCCGGGCCGCACCGCGCTGCGCGACGGGCCGCGCGACGATGCGGCCATCGTCTTGCCCGCCCTGGCGCGTTTCGGATCGGCGCCGTCGCCGGCCTTCTTCGCGGCCTTGGCCGTCTTCGCCGTCTTCGCGGGGCTCGCGGCCTTCGCCGTCTTCGCGGGAATCGCCGCTTTCGCGCCTTTCGGCGCGCTCGCCGTCTTCGCGACCTTTGCGCGGCCCGCGCCCGTCGCGTCGCCTCGCCGTCGGGCGCCGGCCGCGTTCGACGCGTTGCCGTCCGGCACCGGCGCCGAGGCGAGCTCTTCGAGGACCGCGACGACGTCGACGTCGTCGACCCCGGCCGGCTCGGCTTCGTCGACGGGCGTGCGCCCGCGTACCGCTTCGAGGAGCAGCGACCCATCGGGATGCGGCCGGTAGTGCGTGCCGCGCAGCAACGCCTTGATCACGCGGTGCGTGAGCAGATCGGGATAGCGACGGATCGGCGACGTGAAATGCGCGTAGGCCTCGTACGCCAGGCCGAAATGGCCCATGTTGTCCGGCGAGTAGACCGCCTGCTGCATCGAGCGCAGCATCATCGTCTGCAACAGCATCGCGTCGGGGCGCGCGCGCACCTGCGCCGCGAGCTGCGCGTAATCGGACGGCGCCGGATCGTCTCCGCCGCCGAGCGACAGCCCGACCCCGCGCAGGAACTCGCGCAGCTGCGCGAGCTTCTCGGGCACCGGCCCTTCGTGCACCCGGTACAGCCCGGGATGCTTGCCGCGCCGCATCCAGTCGGCCGCGCAGACGTTGGCCGCCAGCATGCACTCCTCGATGAGCTTGTGCGCGTCGTTGCGCTGGCTCGGCACGATGCGTTCGATGCGGCCGGCCGGATCGCACAGGATCCGGGTCTCGATCGTCTCGAAGTCGATCGCACCGCGCGCTTGCCGGGCCGAAGCGAGCACGCGATACAACTCGTGCAGGTGGCGCAGTTGCGGCGCGAGCGCGGCATGCGCCGGTGCGACCGACAGCGAGGCTGCACCGCCCGAGAGCATCGCCCACACCTCGTCGTACGTCAGCCGCGCGGCCGAATGCATCACCGCTTCGTAGAACTGGTAGCCGCGCATCTGCCCGTGCGCGTCGAGGACCATGTCGCACACCAGTACGAGCCGGTCGACGTTCGGGTTCAGCGAGCACAGCCCGTTCGACAGCTTCTCGGGCAGCATCGGAATCACCCGGCGCGGGAAATAGACCGACGTGCTGCGCTCGAGCGCGTCGTGGTCGAGCGCGTCGCCGTCGGCCACGTAGTGCGCGACGTCGGCGATCGCGACGACCAGCCGGTATCCGGGCGGGCGCCGCGCGCCGGCCTCGATCGGCTCGCAATACACGGCGTCGTCGAAGTCGCGCGCGTCTTCGCCGTCGATCGTCACCAGCGGCACGTCGCGCAGGTCGACGCGCCCCTTCAGGTCGGCCGGCCCGACCGCGTTGGGCACGCGCGCGGCCTGTTCGAGCGCGGCGTCGCTGAACTGGTGCGGAACGTCGAACTTGCGCACCGCAATCTCGATTTCCATGCCGGGATCGTCGATCTCGCCGAGCACCTCGACCACGCGTCCGATCGGCGGCGCGCCGCCCACCGGCGGCTCGACGATCTCGACCGTGACGACCTGCCCCTGCTGGGCGCGCTGCGTGTCGCCGGTCGGAATGACGATGTCGTGCTTGATGCGCTGATCCTCGGGGACGACGAGGTCGACGCCGCGTTCGCTCAGGAAGCGCCCGACGATGCGTCGGTTGGCGCGCTCGGTGACTTCGACGATGCGCCCCTCGGTGCGCCCGCGCGCGTCGAATCCAGTGCGCTTGACCAGCACGCGATCGCCGTGCATCACCTTCTGCATCTCGCGCGGCGACAGGAAGACGTCGGGTCCGGCCTGGTCGGGGATCAGAAACCCGAAGCCGTCGCGGTGTCCCTGCACGCGCCCGGCGGTCAGGTCGAGCTTGCTCGCCAGCAGCAGGACGCCCTTGCGGTTGGGCAACAGCTGGCCGTCGCGCTCCATCGCGAGCAGCCGGCGGTTCAGGTTGTCGAAGTGCGTCGAGGGCACCGCAAGGCGCTCGGCGAGCTCGTGCGGCGTCATCGGCACGTCGGCCGCACGCAGGCATTCGAGGATCGCTTCGCGCGTGGGCGCAAACCAGTTTTTCTGCGTCACTTCGGGCAGTGTGTCATTTGACAAATCGGACCCAGCGATTTAACGTCCCGCCTCTACGCGCGACCGGGCTTCCGGTCGTTGTCCGGGAATCGTGCCGGACGCATCGCCCAGATGGCGGAATTGGTAGACGCACCAGGTTCAGGTCCTGGCGGTGGCAACACTGTGGAGGTTCGAGTCCTCTTCTGGGCACCAACACCGACGACGAACCGCGTGGCCGGTTCGCGAACCACGCTAGCCCCAACGCGCCTTCAGGTCGGCCGGCCGCAGATGGTCGTACTCCTCGAAGGGCTGGTGGATCCACGGGTTGCTCGGCAGGTGCTCGACCGCGAAGTCGGGTTGCGCCAGCGAAGCGCCCTTGTGCCATAGTACCGCTGACCGGATCTCGCGCACCTGCGCATGACGTGCCCGCAGCATCGGCACCAACTGCACGAGCGTCGCGCCCGAGTCGGCGAGATCGTCGACGACGAGCCAGTTCGGGCCGGGCAACGGCGCCGCGCTGCTCAGGTGCTCGCCGATGCGCAGCGCACCGCGGCGCGTTCCTTCGTCCTCGCGGTACGAACTCGTGAACACGACGCCCAGCGGCCGGTCGAACAGCCGCGAGAACACGTCGCCGATGCGCAAGCCGCCGCGTGCGACGCAAACCACCGCGTCGAACGGCCAGCCCGATTCCCAGACCTTCAGCGCGAGCTTCTCGACCAGCCGGTTGTACTCGTCCCAGGAGACGTACAGATCCCGCATCGGCGCAGCGCCCCGGCGCGTTCAATGGAACGGATGCCGCAGCACGATGGTCTCGTCGCGGTCGGGCCCGGTGGACACGAGGTCGATCGGCGCACGCGCGAGCTCGGCGAGGCGCTCGAGGTAGCGTCGCGCGTTGACGGGCAACGCGTCCCAGTCGCGAACGCCGACGGTGCTTTCGCTCCAGCCGGGCATTTCCTCGTAGACCGGCTCGCAGCGGGCAACCGCGTCGGCACCGAACGGAAGCATCTCGAGCGTGCGCCCGCCGCTGCGGTATGCGGTGCACAGCTTCACCGTCGGCAATCCGTCGAGCACGTCGAGCTTGGTCACGACGAGCCCGGAGACGCCGCTGAGCTGGATCGAGCGCGCAAGCGCCGGCGCGTCGAACCATCCGCATCGGCGCGGCCGACCCGTGACCGAGCCGAACTCCTTGCCCACGGTTGCCAGGTGCCGGCCGACCTCGTCGTGCAGCTCGGTGGGGAACGGGCCCGCGCCGACGCGCGTCGTGTACGCCTTCACGATGCCGAGGACCGAATGCAGCGCCTGCGGTCCGACGCCCGCACCGGCGGCGGCGGCGCCCGCCACGCAGTTGCTGCTCGTCACGTACGGATACGTGCCGTGGTCGACGTCGAGCAGCGCGCCCTGCGCGCCCTCGAAGAGCAACGGCTCGTCGCGCGCCATCGTGTCGGCGAGCATCGTCGGCACGTCGGCGAGCATCGGGACGATGCGCTCGGCGAGCGCGAGCGCGCCGTCGGCGACCTGCTGCGCGTCGAGCGGCTGCGCGTTCAGGAAATGCTGCAACGTGAAGTTGTGCAGCTCGAGCGTCTCGTCGAGACGGGCGCGAAAACCCGCCGGATCGAGCAGGTCGGCGGCACGCAGCGCGCGCCGCGCCGCGCGGTCCTCGTAGGCCGGGCCGATCCCGCGCCCGGTGGTGCCGATCGCGCCCGGGCCGCGACGCGCTTCGCGCGCCTGGTCGAGCGCCACGTGATACGGCAGGATCAGCGTGCAGGACTCGCTCACGTGCAGTCGGCCGCGCAGGTCGATGCCGGCGGCTTCGAGCTCGTCGATCTCCTGCAGCAGCGCCGCGGGCGACACGACCACGCCACTGCCGATGTAGCAGCGCACGCCCGGGCGCAGGATGCCCGACGGAATCAGGCGCAGCACCTGCTTGCGCCCGCCGATGACGAGCGTGTGCCCGGCATTGTGTCCCCCCTGGAAACGCACGACGCCGCGAGCGGTGTCGGTGAGCAAATCGACGACCTTGCCCTTGCCCTCGTCGCCCCATTGCGTGCCGACGATCACCACGTTCTTCGCCATGACGCCCTGATCCCTCGATGCCGTTGTCGGTTGCCGACGCTTCACGCCGACCGGCGCGGCGCGCCGATCGGACCAACGATCCACTCGTTCCCGCGCAGGATCAGTTCGCGATCGCAGACGAACTCCTGCGGCCCGGGATCGCGTCCCGGGAGCGCCTGGATGACGATCTCGCCGGCCGCGCGCAAGGCGTCGATCGCCTCGATCAGGGCGGCATCGTCGGACCACGGCGCGCGGATCGCCGGCGCGGGCTCGCCCGCGTCGCGCAGCCCGGCGAGTGCGCGCAGCTCGATCGAGAATCCGGTCGCCGGCCGCGCCCGGCCGAATGCCCGGCCGACGTCGTCGTAGCGTCCGCCGCGCGCCACGGCATAGGGCAGCGCTTCGACGTACGCGGCGAAAGTGATTCCGTTGTGATACCGGTAGCCGCGCAGATCGGCCAGGTCGATCGACAGCTCGAGCCCGGGCCAGCGCCGCCACGCGGGCGACGCGCACAGCCGCTCGAGCCGGTCGAGCGCCTCGCCGATCGCCGTGTTCGCGGGCAGCGTCGCGCGCGCGCGCGCGAGCACCGAGCGTTCGCCGTCGAATCCCGGGCCGATCCGGCCGTGCAGCCGGGTGAGCGCCTGCAGGCTCTCGGCCAGCGCGGCGGGCGAATCGCGCAACGCGTCGCGCAAGCCGGGGACGTCCTTGCCCTGCAGCAGCCGGTACAGCTCGTCGACGTCGACCTCGGGCCCGAGCGGCCCGAGCGCATCGAGCAGCGCCTGCACGATGCCGACGTGGCACAGATCGATGCGCACCTGCGCGACGCCGGCGGCGTCGAGCGAACGCACCATCAGGTCGATCGTCTCGGCCTCGGCCTCGATGCCCGAGTGGCCGTAGAGCTCGGCGCCGATGTGGATCGGCTCGCGCGTGGCGAGCACGCCCTGCGCACGCGTGTGCAGCACCGACCCCGCGTAGCACAGGCGCACGACGCCGTCGCGGTCGAGCAGGTGCGCGTCGATGCGCGCGACCTGCGGCGTCATGTCGGCGCGCACGCCGAGCGTCCGGCCCGAGAGCTGGTCGACGAGCTGGAACGTGCGCAGCCCCAGGTCGCGCCCCGAGCCGGTGAGCAGCGACTCCAGGTGCTCGATCAGCGGCGGCATGACGAGCTCGTACCCGTACGACCGGTACAGGTCGAGCAGCCGGCGGCGCAATTCCTCGATCGCGCGCGCTTCGGCCGGCAGGACGTCGGCGATACTTTCGGGCAGCAGCCAGCGCAGCATGGACAGGCGGACCTCGTGCGGGAGCCGGGCGGCGGCCTTCGCCGCGCCCGGCAAACCGGACATTTTAGGTTAGATCAGCAGCAGCGCGACGCCGGCGAGCGTCGCGCCGAATCCGACGAAGCGGATCTGCCCGTCGCGCAGTCGCGCGACGCGCAGGAACATCTCGCGCCAGTTCGCCGGTGCGAGCAGCGGCATCAGGCCCTCGAAAACGAGCACCAGGCCCAGCGCCCGAAGCCAATCGTCGATCGTCACTTGTTCGAAGGAGCCGGCGCCTTGAAGTAGCGGAAGAACTCCGAGGTCGGATCGATCACGAGCAGGTCGGACTTGCTGCCGAACGATTGCCGGTACGCCTCCAGGCTGCGATAGAACTCGGCGAACTCGGGGTTGCGGCCCCAGGCGGCGGCGAACAGCGAAGCGACTTTCGCATCGCCCTCGCCGCGCATCTGCTGCGCCTCGCGATACGCCTCGGCCAGGATGACTTCACGCTGCCGGTCGGCGTCGGCGCGGATCTTCTCGGACTCGGCGGCGCCCGTCGCGCGGCGCTCGTTGGCGACCTGCTTGCGTTCGGATTCCATCCGCGCGAACACGCGCTCGGAGACCTCGGGCGCGAAATCGACGCGCTTCAGGCGCACGTCGATGATCTCGACGCCGATCTGGCGCGAATCGTCGTTGACCTTCGTGCGCACGTTGCCCACGACCTGGTCGCGCGCGCTCGAGATCATGTCGGACACCGTGCGCCGTGCGATCTCGTTGTTCAGCGCGTCGCGCAGGCTGCGGTTGATCCGGTCGACGGCGATCTGCTCGCTGCCGGCCACCGAGCGGATGAACGTCGGCGGATCGATGATCCGCCATTTGACGAAGGTGTCGATCATCACGTTGAGCTTCTCGGACGTGATGAAGCGATCGCTCTCGGCGGTGTCGACGGTCAGGATGCGCTTGTCGTAGTAGACGACGTTCTGGAACGGCGGCGGCAGCTTGAAATACAGCCCCGGCGAATCGATGACCTGGCGGATCTCGCCGAGCGCGTAGACGACGGCGAACTGGCGCTGGTCGACGACGAACACGCACGACATCAGCACGAACAGCGCGATCAGCAGGCCGATTACGGTGGGAATGATTCTTTGCATCGGGCGCTCCTCGGCTCAGCGGCTGTCGCGGTCGCGGCTGCGCAGTCCGTCGCTGCGCGGCACCGGGGCCGATTCGGCCGCAGGCGCAGCAGCGGGTGCGGCGGCGCGCGCGCTGTCGGCGCCCGCCTGGCCGAGCAGCTTGTCGAGCGGCAGATACAGCAGGTTGTTGCCGCTGCGCGAGTCGAGATAGACCTTGCTGGTGTTCGCGAAAATGCCCTCCATCGTCTCGAGGTACATGCGATCGCGCGTGACCTGCGGCGCCTTGCTGTACTCGGTGAGCACCT
>JAKFES010000032.1:0-8266 GCA_036675585.1 Burkholderiaceae bacterium | reverse complement strand
CCGCGCCCGAGCCGCGCGAGCACGCGCACGACGGCCCGCCCGACGGGGACGACGTCGTCGTCAGCGCGTTTCACGCCGCGTTGCCCGATGCGCTGCGCGCCTCGCTCGCCGGCGCGCCGCGCCGGCCGCTGTGGGTGCAACTCGAGTACCTGAGCGCCGAGGACTGGGTCGCTTCGTGCCACGGCTTGCGCTCGACGAAGCCCCTCGACGGCGCCGTCGAGCATTTCTATTACCCCGGTTTCGACGAGCGCACCGGAGGGTTGCTGCGCGAACGCGAGCTGTTCGCCCGACGCGACGCCTTCGTCGGCTCGCCGTGCCAGCGCGACTGGCTCGCCGCGCTCGGCCTGGACGTCGAGCCGGGCGAGCGCGTCGCGACGCTGTTCTGCTATCCGCACGCGCCGGTCGTCGAATGGCTCGAGCGGCTCGCGAACGCGACGACGCGCTGGCTCGTGCTCGTTCCCGAAGGCGTCGCCGAGCGCGCGCTCGCCGAGTCGTTCGGCGCGGCCGCGCAGGCGCCCGGCCGCGCGCTGCGCAAGGGGTCGCTGCGCGTGCAGCGCGTCCCGTTCCTGCCGCAGGACGACTACGACCGGCTGCTGTGGAGCGCGGACCTGAATTTCGTGCGCGGCGAAGACTCGTGGATCCGGGCGCAGTGGGCCGCGCGCCCGTTCCTCTGGCAGCCGTACCGGCAGGACGACGGTGCGCATCTCGTCAAGCTGCGCGCGTTCCTGGCGCGGATGCGCGCGCCGGGCGCGGTCGACGCCGCGATGCTCGCGTGGGCGGGCGCAGGAGATTGGACCACCGCGTGGCCGGCCTTCGAGGCGCGCCTCGACGCGCTGGGCACTCCGTACCGCGCCTGGTCGGCGCAACTCGGCCGGCAGAGCGACCTGTGCACGCGCTTCGTCGAATTCTGCGCGGCCCGGCTATAATCGCAGGTTAGCCTGCAACCGAACGTCCCATGAAAATCGCCCAGGAACTGCGAGTCGGCAACGTCGTGATGATCGGCAAGGATCCGATGGTCGTGCAGCGTGCCGAACTGAACAAGTCGGGCCGCAATGCGGCCGTCGTCAAGCTCAAGCTGAAGAATCTGCTCAACGGCTCGGGAACCGAGTCGGTCTACAAGGCCGACGAGAAATTCGACGTGCTGATCCTCGACAAGAAGGAAGTCACGTACTCGTATTTCGCCGACCCGATGTACGTGTTCGTCGACAGCGAATACAACCAGTACGAGATCGAGGCCGAGAGCATGGGCGAGGTGCTCAACTACCTCGACGACGGCATGCCGTGCGCCGTGACGTTCTACGACGGGCGCGCGATCTCGGTCGAGATGAACAACAGCGTGGTTCGCGAAGTCGAGTACACCGAGCCCGCGGTCAAGGGCGACACGTCCGGCAAGGTGATGAAGCCCGCCCGCATCAAGCCCACCGGCTTCGAGATCCCGGTGCCCGCGTTCGTCGAGATCGGCGACCGGATCGAGATCGACACGCGCACCGGCGAATACCGCAACCGCGTGAAAGCCTGACGACGTGGGGCCCGGCCCCGTGGGGTTCGACCCCCGTGCGGCCCCGAGCGCCGCGCCCTTTCAGGCGGCGAAGCTCAATTCGCGCTCGGCGCGCCTGCGCCGGGCGCTCCTGCGCAACTGTCGCTGCACCGTTTCGCGCAGCGTCTGCATCGACACCGGCTTGACCAGATAGCTGTTGCACCCGGCGAGCGCACCGCGCGCCAGGTCGAACGGCGACGAACGGCTGGTCAGCAGGATCACCGGCATCGAACGGAACTTCCGCTCGCGGCGCACGGCGCGCGTGAGCTGGTAGCCGTCGAGCTCGGGCATCACGACGTCGTCGAGCATCAACTCGTACGTGCGCATCTCGAGCGTCTCGAGCGCCTCGCGCGCACCCGGCACCGCCTCGCCGTCGAGTCCGATCTGGTGCAGCGCGAACGACAGCTGGCGGCGCACCGTCGGGCTGTCGTCGACGATCAGCGCGCGCGGACGGCGCCGCGCGGTGCCGTCGGCCACGATGAGCCCCGCGTCGATCGCGGCTGCGTCGCGCGCATCGCGCTCGCGCGATCGCTTCGTATCGATGACGCGATTCAGCGCGTAGAGCACCTGCGCGACGAAGCTCGACTGCAGCAGATCGTCGCGCGGTCGCTGCGGGTCGCAGCGGCGCCCCACGCGCAGCACCGCCTCGTCGTCGAAGATGCGCCCGAGCGTGCGCGCGGTATCCGCGCCGCCGGTGCTGGTCATGTCGACGAGCGCGATGTCGAAGTCGCCGGGACCGCGCGTCGTCGATAGCGCATAGCGATAGCGATTGTGCTGCGCGTGTCGCAGCACGATCTCGAGCAGGTGCTGCAGTCGCGTCGCGAGGCCGAATACGGCCACGCGATACTGAGGCCGCGGATCGGCCTTCGCGTCGGTCCTCATCGTTCCACCTCCCCGGGGCATGTGCCTACCCGCTGGGCGTCGATTCTACCCCCGCTGCTGACGTTCTCGACAAGGGCTGTATCAAAAAGCGCAATAAAACCACTCACTTAGACGACTTTCTTCGACCTGCTTCGAGTGAAACGGCGGCGTCGGCGCGGCGCGCACCGCGCATCTCCTACAATTCAAGACCTCCTGCGCACCGATCGCCGCGCGCAGCCACACCGATGGAAATCGCGCTCATGCCCGCCACCCAGCCCCTGATGAACACCTACAACCGCCAGCCCGTCGCGTTCTCGCACGGCGAAGGCGTCTGGCTGTACGACACGCAAGGCCGGCGCTACCTCGACTGCCTCGCGGGAATCGCGGTGAACACGCTCGGACACAATCATCCGAAGCTGGTGGCGGCGCTGCGCGAGCAGATCGCGCGCATCATCCACAGCTCGAACGTCTTCGAGATCCCGCTGCAGACGGAGCTGGGCCAGCGGCTCGTCGATCTCTCGGGAATGACCAACGTGTTCTTCTGCAACTCGGGGCTCGAGGCCAACGAGGCGGCATTGAAGATCGCGCGCAAGTACGGCCACGGTCGGGGAATCGACCGTCCCGAGATCGTGGTCTGCGAACGCGCGTTTCACGGGCGCTCGCTGGCGACGCTGTCGGCCACCGGCAATCCGAAAGTGCACAAGGGCTTCGAGCCGCTCGTCGAGGGCTTCGTGCGCGTTCCGATGAACGACGCGGCGGCGCTCGAGCGCGTGGCGGCCGAGCGTCCGAACGTCGTCGCGGTGTTCCTCGAGGCGATCCAGGGCGAAGGCGGAATCCAGCCGGCGCGCGTCGAGTACCTGCGCGCGGTGCGCGGCCTGTGCGACGCGCGCGGCTGGCTGATGATGGTCGACGAGGTGCAATGCGGCACCGGCCGTACCGGGAAGTGGTTCGCGCACCAGTGGGCCGACGTCCGCGCCGACGTCGTCCCGCTGGCCAAGGGGCTCGGCTCGGGGGTGCCGATCGGCGCCGTCCTCGCGCACGGCGCCGCCGCGGCCGTGTTCGAGCCCGGCAATCACGGAACGACCTTCGGCGGCAATCCGCTCGCGATGCGCGCCGGCCTGACCACGCTGGCGGTCATGCAGGAGGAAGGGCTGCTCGCCAATGCGCAGGCGCAGGGCGAGCGCATCATCGCCGGACTGCGCAGCGAGCTCGCCGGCGTGCCCGGCGTCGTCGAAGTGCGCGGCCAGGGGCTGATGATCGGCATCGAGCTCGACCGTCCGTGCGCGGCGATCATTCGCAAGGGACTCGAAGCCGGGCTCGTGTTCAACGTCACCGCCGAGCGCGTGATCCGGCTGTTGCCGCCGCTCGTCTTTCGCGCCGAGCACGCCGAGCGACTCGTCGAGACGCTCGTGCCCACCATCCGCGCCTTCCTCGGCCAGTCGGCCGCGGCGAGCGCGCCCGTCACCTCCTGAGGCCGGCACGATGACGCAAAAGCACTTCCTGCAGTTTCGCGACCTTTCCGCCGCCGAGTTCGAATACCTGTTCGATCGCACCCGGGTCATCAAGGACCGCTTCAAGCGCTACGAGAAGTACCACCCGCTGGTCGACCGCACGCTGGTGATGATCTTCGAGAAGCAGAGCACGCGCACGCGCCTGTCGTTCGAGGCCGGCATGCAGCAGCTCGGCGGCGCGGCGATCTACCTGAACACGCGCGATTCGCAGCTCGGCCGCGGCGAGCCGGTGGAGGACGCCGCGCAGGTCATCTCGCGGATGTGCGACATCGTGATGATCCGCACCTTCGAGCAGGACACGGTCGAGCGCTTCGCCGCGCATTCGCGCGTTCCGGTGATCAACGGGCTCACCAACGAATACCACCCGTGCCAGACGCTGGCCGACCTGTACACGTTCATCGAGCACCGGGGCTCGATCGCCGGCAAGACGGTCGCGTGGATCGGCGATTCGAACAACGTGTGCAACACCTGGCTGCAGGCCGCCGAGTTGCTCGATTTCGACGTGCGCGTCTCGACGCCCCCGGGCTACGAGATCGAGCCCGAGCGCGCCGGCCGCTTCGGCGGACGCGTCGAGCAGTTCGAGGATCCGATGCAGGCCTGCGCCGGCGCCGATCTCGTGACCACCGACGTGTGGACGAGCATGGGCTTCGAAGCCGAGAACGAGCAGCGCCGGCGCGCCTTCGCCGACTGGTGCGTCGATGCCGACATGATGCGGATGGCGAAGCCCGACGCGCTGTTCATGCACTGCCTGCCGGCGCACCGCGGCGAGGAAGTGGCCGCCGAGGTGATCGACGGCCCGCAGTCGGTCGTCTGGGACGAAGCCGAGAACCGGCTGCACGCGCAGAAGGCGCTGATCGAGTACCTGATGCTCGGCCGGCTCGATCGCTGAGCCGCGGCGCGGGGCTACGACCGGGCGGCGGCGCCGCGGTCCGCGGCGAGCGTTCGCTCGACGATGGCGGCGAGATCGAGCCGCTCGAGCGCGCCGAGCGCGACCTCGCAACGCCCTTCGGCGCACAGCCCCTGGATGCCGGCGTCCTCCCACGCTTCGGCGACCGCTTCGCGGCAGGCCTGGCGCACGGCCTCGGCCACCGCCAGCGACGGCGCCCCGGACCTCGTCGATGAATCCATCTGGTGCTCCCCTGGATGCGGCCGCATCGGGAGCGCGCGGCCGCTCAGGCGAGATGATCGCGCATTCGCTCGGCGAGGCGCCGGCGCGCGCGATGCAGCCGCACCCAGCAGTTCGCCTCGGTGATGCCCAGCCGGCGGCAGACCTCGGTGGTCGAGACACCGTCGAGCACCTGCATCACGAACACGTCGCGCAACGTGGGCGCGAGCGCCTCGATCTCGGCGAGCAGCGCTTCGCCCAGGCGGGCGCTCGAGACGCGCGCGGCCGGATCGTCGCCGTGCGCAAGCTGCACGAAGGCGAGCCGATCGAGCGTGTCGCCGGCGCTCTCGTCGCCGGCATCGTGGATCGACACGTAGCGCCCCTCGCGACGGAACGTGTCCTGGATCTTGTGGTTCAGGATGCCGATCAGCCAGGTGCGCAGCGCCGACTGGCCCTGGAACGCCGCGCGGTTGGCGAACGCGGCGGCGAGCGCATCCTGGACTGCGTCCTCGGCGAGATCCTCGTCGCGGATCCGGCGCCGGGCGAAACGCAGCATCGCGCTGCGATGCGAGACGAGTTCGGCCGGCGTGGCGAGCGCCGCGGGGGCCGCGGCGGCCGGCGACCGGGCGACGATCGGTCCGCTCTCGGAGACGATCGCCGGGAGCGGCGAGCGCGATTCGACGGTCGCGGCGTGCGCAGCGCGCGCCTCGCTTCCGGGCTTGTGCACGATCGACGCAACGGGCGCTTCGGGCGCGGCCGGAACGACGATCATCGGCGCTCTCCTGTGTTCACGGGGCCAGTGTGCGGGCGGCACCTTCCGGCAATATCGCGGCCGGATCACGATTCGGTCACGAAACGGGCGCTGCGGTGCCTCGCTGGAAAAGCAAGCGCCGTTCCTGCCGCAACCGGGCGATATTCATTTCGGCCGCGTACGCGCGCCTTTGCTATTCTCGATGCGATGGAAAAGCGGATTCTGGTCGTCGAGGATCAGTCCGACATCGCGGAGCTGATCGCGATGCATCTGCGCGACCTCGCGCTCACCGTCGATTGCGAACACGACGGAGCGGCGGGCTACGAAGCGGCACGCTCGGGCCGCTACGACCTCATCGTGCTCGACGTCATGCTGCCGTCGCGCGACGGGCTCGACATCGTGCGCGGACTGCGGATGAACCGCGTGACCACTCCGGTGCTGATGCTCACCGCGCGCTCGACCGAGCTCGACCGCGTGCTCGGCCTCGAGCTGGGCGCCGACGACTACCTGACCAAGCCGTTCTCGATTCCGGAACTGCAGGCGCGCGTCAAGGCGATGCTGCGCCGCCTCGAAATGCACGCCCCGGCCGCGACGCCCGCCGAGCACATCGAGTTCGATGCACTGCGCATCGATTGCGCGAGCCGCGAAGTGCGGCTCGGCGGCCGCATGCTCTCGCTCACCGCCAAGGAATTCGACCTGCTCGCGCATTTCGCGCGCAATCCGGGACGCGCGTTCACCCGGCTGCAGCTGCTCGACGCGGTCTGGGGAACGACCTTCGAGGGATACGAGCACACGGTGAACACGCACATCAACCGGCTGCGCGCGAAGATCGAGGCCGACCCGGCGCGCCCGCGCTACGTGCTCACCGTCCGCGGAGTCGGCTACCGGTTCGCCAACCGGCCATGAAATCGCTGCGCGCGCGCGTGCTGCTGCTCGTCGTCGGCTTCGGGCTGGTGATGGCGGCGCTGCTCGCGATCGTCATGCACGCCTCGGTGCGCCAGTACTACAACGACTGGATGTACGCGAAGAGCCGCGTGTTCGTGCAGCGCATCGTGCAGACGCACCCCGGGCTCTGGCAGGACTACCTGCGCGACCCCGAGGGCTTCGGCGACACGTTGCGCCAGTACACGCTGTACTCGCCGCATACCGGGCTCTACCTGCTCGACGCCGAGGGCCGCGTGCTCGCCAGCTCGGGCGATCGGCAGGATTTCGATCCCGACTACCGGGTCGACCTCGCGCCGCTCGAGCAGGCGATGCGTGCCGACTCCGAAGCGCCGGCGGTCTCCGACGACCCCGACGTCGAAGGCGCGCACTCGCTCGTCGCCGCGCAGCCGGTGCTCGACGACGACGGGTTGCGCGGCTGGCTGTACGTCGTCGCGCGCCAGGCGAGCTTCGAGACGGCGATGCCCGAGATGCTCGAGAACTACGCGTTTCGCACCGCCGCCGCCGTCGCGTTGCTCACGATCGGAATCGGCTCGCTGTTGACGATCGCGATGATTTCGCTGCTCACGCGCCCGCTGACCGCGCTCACGCGCGCCGCCGAGCGCGTGCGCACGTCCGGCTTCTCCGATGCATTGCGCGAGGACTTCCTCCCCGACAGCGGGCGCAACGACGAGATCGGCCAGCTCGGGCGCACGTTTCGCGAAGCGTTCGACCGACTCGGCGAGGAAGCCGAACGCGTTCGCACCGTCGACTCGAAGCGTCGCGAGATGGTGGCGAGCGTCTCGCACGACCTGCGCACGCCGCTCACCGCGCTCATCGGGCAGCTCGAGACGATTCGCCTGAAGCACGAGAGCCTGCCGGCGGAGACGCAGCGCCACCTGCTCGAGCGCGCGGCGAACAACGCGCAGCAGTTGCGCCGGCTCACCGACACGCTCGCCGACCTGGCGAGCCTCGACGACCCGGATTTCCGCCCGCAGCCCGAGCCGATCGCGATCGGCGAGCTCGCCGACGACGTCGTGCAGCGTTTCGCGACGATCGCGCAGCAGTCCGAAGTCTCGCTCGAGGTCGACTACCCGGACGGATTGCCGCTCACGCGCGCCGACGCGGCGCTCGTCGAGCGCGCGCTGTCGAACCTGCTCGACAACGCGCTGCGCGTCACGCCGGCCGGCGGCGGCGTTCGCGTGCGGGCCTATCGCGGCGCCTCGGGCATGCGCATCGAAGTCGACGACGACGGCCCGGGCGTGGCGCCCGAGGACCAGCCGTGGATCTTCGAGCGCTTCTACCAGGCGAGCCGGCACCGCGAGCAGCGCGGCAGTTCCGGGCTGGGGCTGGCGATCGTGCGCCGTGTCGCCGAGCTGCACGGCGGCCAGGCCGGCCTGAGCAGCGAGCCGGGGCGCGGGTCGACGTTCTTCATCGAATTGCCCCTGCCCGCGGGCTAGGGCCTGTTCACACTACGATCGTCCCCGCGTGAGCCCGAGAAAAGCGCGCAATCAAGGCGCAAAGCGCAGCCGTGGCGGGGCCACGGCGAGCATTTGCAACGCCGAGTGCGCGCTTTTCCC
>JAKFES010000080.1:0-8276 GCA_036675585.1 Burkholderiaceae bacterium | reverse complement strand
AGCCCGCCTGGCCGCCCGGCACCGCGCCGAGCGTCGGCTCGCCGACGCGACGCGGCGCGCGCTCGGGCACGCGCGACAGGGCGTTGCAGGCGAGCGCCGCGGCGTACGGCAGCGACTGCAGCAGCAGGATCGTCGTCCACATCGTCGCTTCGAGCTGTCCGGGCTGCGTGAGCAGCACGCCGAGCGCGCAGGTGATCAGGCCGGCGAACAGGAACGCTTCCTCGCGAACCGGCAGCACCGCGGCGCGCGCACCGGCCTTCGCGTCCTTGCCGCTCGCCTTGCGCGTGATCTCGAAGACGGCGCGGCGAAACGCGAGCCCGCTGAAAATGCCGCGCGCGATCGCGTGCGAGAGCGCCATCCCGGCCACTGCCGAGCCGACGAGGTCCGACGCCGTGCAGCGCACGCGCCGCGCGTACAGCAGCGGCCCGAACAGCACCTTCACGACGAAGAAGACGAACAGCGGCAGCATGAACAGCGCGATCGGCAGGCTGAACCACTTCGGCGCCGCGAGGATGCCGAGCGTCCAGGCCATCGCCGCGAACGCGAACACGAGGTGCAGCGCGTCGCCGAACCACGACAGCCAGCCGGTGAGGAAGTGGTAGCGCTGTCCGGGCGTGAGCCGATCGCCCGAGACGAGCGCGCCCCAGTGCCCCTTGAGGATCTGCATCGCGCCCTGCGCCCAGCGCCGACGCTGCTTGCGGAACGATCCGAAGTCTTCGGGCGTGAGCCCCTGGCCCATCACTTCGTCGACATAGACGGTGGAGTAGCCCGCCTGCATCAGCCGCAAGCCGAGCTCGGCGTCCTCGCAGATCGTCCATTCGGCCCAGCGGCCGTGCTCGCGCAGCGCCTGCGCGCGGATCAGCGTCATCGTGCCGTGCTGGATGATCGCATCGCGCTCGTTGCGGTGATGCATCCCGATCCGGAAGAACCCGTCGTACTCGTAGTTCATCATCCGGCGCAGCGGCTGGTGCTGCCATTCGCGATGCGCCTGCGGGGCCTGCACGACGGCGACCTTCGCCTCGTCGAAATGACCGACGAGGCTGCGCAGCCAGTCGCGCCGCACGACGTAGTCGGCATCGACGACGCCCACCACCTCGGCGGCCGGGTCGGTCTGCTCGAGCCCGTAATTGAGCGCACCCGCCTTGAACCCGGGCCAGCTCGGCAGATGGAAGAAGCGGAAGCGCGCGCCGAGCCGTTCGACGTGCGCCTGCACCGGCTTCCACAACGCCTCGTCCTTCGTGTTGTTGTCGATGACGAGCACTTCGTAGTTGTCGTAGTCGAGGCGCGCCAGGCTGTCGAGCGTCGCGATCACCATCTCGGGCGGCTCGTTGCAGCAGGCGAGGTGCACCGAGACGCGCGGCTCGCGCGCGCCGGCGGGCAGCGGCCGCGGCTCGAACGAGCGGCGCAGGTTCCCCGGCCAGTACATCTCGACGAACTCGAAGCCGTTGGCGAGCAGGATCGCGACCATCGCGGCGAGCGACGGCAGCAGCAGCGCGAGCGCGGCCCAGTCGGTCGGGCGCAGGTAATAGTCGAAGGGCAGCGCGACCAGCCAGACCGCGAGCGACGAGACGGCCTGGATCATCGCGGCGAAGGTCACGCGGCTGGCCAGCCGCATGCGCCGGAACGCGGCGAAGAACCACAGGATCGGTCCGAACGCGAACAGCGACGCGGCGATCGCCTTGTCGGCCCAGCCGGGATCCTCGACGATCGGGCCGGTCATCTCGAACTTCGGCGTGCGGTCGGCGTCGAACATGCCCCAGTACGCGCCGACCCGGCCTTCGTTGGCCGTCTTCCAGGGCTGGTCGACCGCTTCCATCAGGTAGTAGTCGAGCGAGTTCGCGCGCGCGAACGTGACGAACTCGCGGATGAACTTCGCCTGCTCGGCCGGGCTCGCGGTGGCGCCGTCGAAGCGGTCGCCGCGGCTCGGCCAGCCGATCTCGCCGATGACCACCGGCTTGTCGGGAAAGCGCCGGCGCAACTGGTCGAGCCGCTGCAGCGCGTGATCCATCGCCTCGCCCTGCGGCACGCCTTCCCAGTACGGCAGCAGGTGCACGGTGATGAAATCGACGTGCTTGGCCAGCTCCGGGTGCGACAGCCAGATGTGCCACGGCTCGGCGGTGGACACCGGAACGTCGGTGGCCTTGCGCATCTCGTTCAGGTACGCGACGAGCTCCTGCTCGGTGACGTCGCCGCGCAACATCGACTCGTTGCCGACGATGATGCGTTCGATGCTCGAATACTCGAGCGCGGCGCGCTTGGCCGCCTCCATCTCGCGCCGGTTGTTCAGCGAGCGCCGGTCGAGCCAGACCCCGGCCGTGAGCTTCAGGCCGTGCCGCGCGGCGATCTCGGGCATGCGCGGGAATTCGCTCGAACTGTACGAACGGATCCGCCGCGTGTAACCGGCGAGAACCGCCAGGTCGGCGTCGATGTCGGCCGCGCTCGGATAACGCCGTTCGGTCGGGTCGTCCCATCGCTGGAACGCGTTGTACGCCATACCCGTGACGCGCCCATGGAAATCGGGCGCGTCGATCGGCGGGTTCAGGGCCTGCCAGCCGACGAGGTTGACGCCGGCGATGGCCAGCGCGAGCAGCAGCGCGGGCGTCGTTACCATGGCGGGCAGTCGCTTGGCGGCCGCGATCCAGCGCCGCGCAGGCGCGCGTAGTTCGATGAGCATCGACGTGAGGAGAGAAGTAATGGGGGGAGCGAACATTACCGGACTGGCGGCCCGACCACGGGTAAACCCGGTCTTGTTCGCGGCGTGACTGCGACATAGCAATCGCCGTGCCTCCGACACCCGGCCCGGTGCCGTCGCCGAACGGACCCCGCGCCCGGGAGCTGGCGCTGCTCGCCCTGCTCGCGCTGTCGCTGCTCGCCTGGTGGGGGTGGCGCGGACTCGAGCGCGGCGCGCCCGAACCGCGCGTCGACCGGGTGCGGTGCGTGTCGTACGCGCCGTTCCACCGGCCCGGCGAGACGCCTTTCGATCCGCACGCGCACGCGAGCCGCGAACGGATCCGCGCCGACCTGCAGCGGCTGTCGACGATCACCGATTGCGTTCGCACGTACTCGGTCGACCAGGGGCTCGACCAGGTGCCCGCCGTCGCGCGCGAGCTCGGCATGCAGGTGCTCCTCGGCGCCTGGCTCGGGCGCGATCGGGTGAAGAACGCCGGGGAAATGCAGCGCGCGATCGCGCTCGCGCGCGACGAGGCGCGAACGGTGCGCGCGCTCATCGTCGGCAACGAGGTGCTGCTGCGCGCCGAGCTTGCCGAGCGCGAGCTGATCGAGCACATCGCGAGCGCCAACCGTGCGCTCGACGTGCCGGTGACCTACGCCGACGTCTGGGAGTTCTGGCTGCGCTACCCGAACGTCGCCGAAGCGGTCGACTTCGTCACCGTCCACGTGCTGCCGTACTGGGAGGACGAGCCGGTCGCCGTCGCCCGCGCGGTCGAGCACGTGCTGTCGATCCACCGGCACGTGCAGCAAGCCTTTCCGGGACGCCGGATCCTGCTCGGCGAGACCGGATGGCCGCGCGCCGGGCGCGAGCGGCGCGCGGCCGTGCCGGGACGCGTCGAGCAGGCGCGCTTCGTGCGCGGCTTCGTCGCCGCCGCCGAATCGCAAGGCCTGCCGTACAACCTGATCGAGGCCTTCGACCAGCCGTGGAAGCGGCGCCTGGAAGGCGCGATGGGCGGGTACTGGGGATTGTTCGACCGCGACGGCGACGCGGCGTTCCCGTGGCGCGGGCCGGTGAACGCCGATCCGCGCTGGCGCGACGGTTTCGCCGGCGCGGCCGCCGGTGCGTTCGGCTTCGCGCTGCTCGCCGGATTCGCCTACCGGCGACGAGCCCGCATCGTCGTCGCGCAGGCACTCGCCGGAAGCGCCGCCGGTGCGGTGCTCGTCGAGCAGATGCGTCACGCGATGCAATGGAACGAGACCTGGACGACGGCCCTGCCGGCGCTGCTCGGCGCAGCCGCGACCCTCGCGTACGCGTGGTTCGCGGTCGATCGGCTGTCGGGCGCGCATGCCGGATCGACGCACGACACGCCGGGTGCCTTCGCGCTGCTGCGCGGCACCCGACGCGCCGTGCGGCACGCCGTCGTGCCGCCGGTGACGAACACGCTGCGCGCGCTCGGGCTGCTGCGCATCGGCTATCTGTTCGCCGCGGCGACGGTCGCGCTGCTGCTCGTGTTCGATGCGCGCTACCGGGGCTTTCCGTGGGCGAGCTTCGCGATTCCGCTCGCGCTGCAGGCGCTGCTCGCGCTGCGCGGCGAGCGGCTGACGGCCGATGCGCGCGAGGAGCGCGCGCTGTGCTTCGTGATCGTCGCCTGCGCGGCGCTCGCGCTCACGCAGGAGACGCTGCTCAACGCTCAGGCCGTCGTGTTCCTCGGCGGCATCGCGTCGTTCGCGCTCGCCTGTCTCGGCGCTCCGCGCTCGCGCACCCGGACGAGCATCCCGAGCAGCGCACCGAAAGCCGAGGGCGCGAACGAATAGAGGACGAGCCCCGCGCCGCCGGCAACGAGCGCGCACTGCGCGAGCGCGCGGCTGCGCGAAACGGTCGCCGCGAGCCCGGCGGCGAGCGCGACCCAGCCGATCCCCTGCGTGACGAACGCGAACAGCACCAGCGTGCGCAACGTGCACGCACCCGCCCACGGATTCGGATCGCACAGGTGCGCGATCGGCGCGGGCTCGACGACCAGGTGACGCACCAGCAGCCCGATCACGACCGCCGCACCGAACGGCGCCGCCTGCCGCAGCACGGCGGGTAGCGCGCGAACGAGCGGAAACGCGGCGAGCACGGACGGCTCGGGCAACCGTGGAATCACGTGGGTGCGTCCGTGGGGCCGCTGGGCGCTGCCGCGGCGGGTCGAATCACGTCGGTGCGTCCGTGGGGCCGGCCGCGGCGCGCTGCGCCGCGCGCGCACCCCGGCCGCCGTGGTAACCGATGCCCCGATTTCATCCTACCGATGATAGGCGGTCTCGCCGTGCGCCACGATGTCGAGCCCCTGGCGCTCCTCGTCCTCGGGAACGCGCAGGCCGATCGTGCGGGCGACCAGCTCGAAGCCGACGAAGGCGACGACGCCCGACCAGACGATCGTCAGCACCACGGCCTGCAGCTGGATCCACAACTGGCCCGCGATCGAGTAGTCGGCCGCGGTCGCGTTGGCGACGTAATCGTAGATTCCGACGCCGCCGAGCGCCGGCGCGGCGAACACGCCGGTGAGCAGCGCGCCGACGATCCCGCCGACCGCGTGCACGCCGAACACGTCGAGCGCGTCGTCGACGTCGAGCATGCGCTTGAGCCCGTTCACGCCCCACAGGCAGACGAGCCCGGCGACGAATCCGATGACCAGTGCGCCGACCGGTCCGACGAAGCCGCACGCGGGCGTGATCGCGACCAGCCCGGAAACCGCGCCCGAGGCGGCGCCGAGCATCGACGGCCGACCCTTGAACAGCCACTCGCCGAGGGTCCACGCGAGCGTCGCCGCCGCGGTCGCGATCAGCGTGTTGGCGAACGCGAGCGCGGCACCGGCGTTCGCCTCGAGATTCGACCCGGCGTTGAAGCCGAACCAGCCGACCCACAGCAGCGACGCGCCGATCATCGTCGAGACCAGCGAATGCGGCGCCATCGATTCGCGCCCGTAGCCGATGCGCTTGCCGATGACCCACGCGCCGACCAGCCCGGCGACGCCGGCGTTGATGTGCACGACCGTGCCGCCGGCGAAGTCGAGCGCGCCGCGCCGCCACAGGAATCCGGCGGCGGCGCCGACCGCCTCGAGCGAGGCCGCGTCGGTGATCGCATCGGGCCCGGCCCAGTACCAGACGGCGTGCGCGATCGGCACGTAGCAGAACGTGAACCAGAACGCCGAGAAAACCAGCACCGCGGCGAAACGCGCGCGCTCGGCAAAGGCGCCGACGATCAGCGCGCAGGTGATCGCCGCGAAGGTCGCCTGGAAACCGACGAAGATCAGCTCCGGCAACGCGACGCCCTTGCTGAAGGTCCCGACCGTCGAGTCGGTTCCGATCCCGGCGAGGAAGGCCTTCGAGAAGTTGCCGTAGAACGCGCCGTCGCCGCCGAAGGCGAGCGAGTAGCCGTAGATCATCCACAGCACGACGATCAGCGCGAACACGACCAGCACCTGCATCAGCACCGAGAGCATGTTCTTCGCGCGCACGAGACCGCCGTAGAACAGCGCCAGGCCCGGAATCGTCATCATCACGACGAGCAGCGTCGCCACCGCCATCCAGGCGACGTCGCCCTTGTCGACCGTCGGCTGCGCGAGCGCGGCCGACGGGGCGAGCGCGAGGGCGAGAAGGCCGGCACGGTGCGCGCGGCCCGATCGATGCGAAACCCGATTCGGAACCATTTCTTCTCCTTGTTCGACGCGACGGTTCATACCGCTTCGTCTCCGGTTTCGCCGGTGCGGATGCGGATGACCTGCTCGAGGTCGTAGACGAAGATCTTTCCGTCGCCGATCTTCCCGGTGCGCGCCGACGCCTGGATCGCCTCGACGGCACGCTCGACGAGGTCGTCGGCGACCGCGACGTCGATCTTCACCTTGGGCAGGAAGTCGATCACGTACTCGGCGCCGCGGTACAGCTCGGTATGGCCCTTCTGCCGGCCGAAGCCCTTGACCTCGGCGACCGTGATGCCCTGCACGCCGATCGCCGAGAGCGCTTCGCGCACTTCGTCGAGCTTGAAGGGCTTGAGGACTGCGGTGATCATTTTCATGTGCGGTCTCCCGTGTGACGCGCTTCGCGGGCGCGCCGCGTCTTGCGCCTCAGAACGTCTTGCCCACCGTCAGCACGACGGTGCCTTTTCCGAGGTCCCGGTTGCGAGCGCTGCGATAGCACTCGCCGGCGCCTGCCTTCGCGTCGGTGTCGACGTAGGACAGGCCCCAGTCGAGCCCGACCCACGACTTCGCCACGCCGAGCTTCCAGTCGGTGTAGCTGCAGTCGCTGCTCGAGCGGATGCGCACGCCGCCCTGCGAGCCCGACGGAATCGCCTGGTGCCCGACGTGCGCGACGAGCGCGAAGCCGGCGCCGACGTCGAAGTTCCCCGCGAGATCGACGTAGCCGGCGCCTTCGCTGTCGGCGAAACCGAACAGGTTGGTGAGCGCGTGCGAATACTTGAGCGTGAGCATCCGCCAGCTCCCGGCGACGTACAGCTCGGTGGTGTGCGGCGACACGAAGCCGCCCGGATAGCTGCCCGGATAGAGGTAGCGCAGCACGCCGACGTCGTAGCCGAACGCGCCGAGCGTGCCCTTGTAGCCGCCGTAGACGTCGACTTCGAGGCTGCTGCTGACGTCGTCGTGGCTGTCGGCGAGCCAGCTCACGTTCGACGCCCACGTCCCGAGATAGACGCCGCTCGCATGCGCGTAGTCGAAGCCGCCCTGCAGCGCGGGGTCGCCGTCGGTCTGCGCGATGCCGCGATAGCGATACTCGCTGGCGAGCGCGACGTTGGCGTGCAGCGTGTGCGTCGGGGTTGCGGCGGCCGCGCCGGCGGGCGTCGACTGCGCGAGCGCGCGCATCGGCGCCAGCGCCGTGACGGCCAGGGCGAGGATCGGAACGGCAAGCCGGGGGCACGAGCGCATGGGGCGTTCTCCGCGTGGGGGTTTCATCCCGACACAGGCAGCTTCCGTGCCATGCGGCGCGCGGCGCGAATCCGGTGCATCGGCGCACCCGCACGGGCGACGCATGCCCGCTTCCGATGCATGGCGCGCCCGGCGGCGGCAGTCGATGCACCGGAATGAAACTTCGCCGAGGCGCACTTCCGGGTCGGCCATCGGTCGCAGCCGAAACCCGGATCGCGCTCGGGGGTGCGTGCTAGACTCGATTCACGATGAAGACGACACCGCAATCCCTGCTCGGCGAGTTGCAGTCGCGCGTCTCGGAGCTGTTCCGCAACAGCCCGGCGGCCGACATCGAACGCAACCTGAAGGCGATGCTCGCGCAGACGTTCCAGCGCGTCGATCTCGTCACGCGCGACGAATTCGACACGCAGATCGAACGGCTTGCGCGGCTGCAGGAGCGCGTCGCGCAACTCGAGCAGCGGCTCGCCGAACGCGATGCGGCCGCCACGTCGGGCACCGGCGCGATCCCGATGCCCGGCACGAGCACCTCCGCCGACGACGTCGGCCCGGTCATCTGACCCGCCAGGGCCTGTTCACACTCCGATCGTCCCGCGTGAGCCCGAAAAAAGCGCGCAATCCAGGCGCAAAGCGCAGCCGTGGCGGGGCCACGGCGAGCATTTGCAACGCCGAGTGCGCGCTCTTTTCGGGCTC
>JAKFES010000002.1:0-8347 GCA_036675585.1 Burkholderiaceae bacterium | reverse complement strand
CGCGGGATCGTCGAGGCGCACGGCGGTCGGATCGAGATCGACAGCACCGTCGGGCGCGGGTCGACGTTCCGGGTTCGCTTGCCGGCCACGAGCCCGGCCTGATGCGGCCGTGCATGGCACGATGCCAGCGCGCCCCGCGCGTTTCGCCAGAGCCGACCTCCCCTGCCACGCGACTCCGCGCGGTTGTACGTGGCACGGCGCGTGAATTCGGAGCGAGCATGAGTGGGCGCCGACAGACCGACCGCTCCGACCCCAAGCTCAACGAGGGGCCGGAGGTGCTCGGCCTGGTGGTCCACATCATGCTGCTCGTCGCGATCCTGATGGTTCGCCCGTACGGGCTGTTCGGCACGCCGGAGATCGAGCGACTGTGACGACCGCGGTACACGCGCGCATCGCCGCGCGAACGACATGCGCATAGGACTCGCGCGCCCCGGGTACGCCGCCGACGAGGCGCTGGTCGATTCGCCCACGCAATGGGCCTGGGTCGCGCTGCTCTTCGCCGCGCTCGTCGCGTTCCCGTTCGTCGCCGACGCGTACTGGCTGTATCTCGCCTGCCTGGTCGCGATCCACGTTGCGAGTGCGACCGGATTGAACATCCTCACCGGATACACCGGGCTCGTCAGCCTCGGGCAGGCGGCGTTCATGGGGCTGGGCGCGTACACCGTCGCCGTGCTCGAGACCCGCGCGGGAACGCCCACGCTGGTGAACCTCGTCGCGGCGGGAACGGTCGCGATGGCGGGCGGGCTCGTGGTCGGGATACCGTCGCTGCGCGTGAAGGGGCTGTACCTGGCGATCGCGACGATCGCCGCGTCGTTCATCGCGCATTTCGTCTTCGCCAACTGGACTTCGGTCACCGGCGGCACCGCCGGGATCTCGCTTCCGCCGGCGCGCTTCTTCGACGTCGCGCTCGACACGTCGTTTCGCATCTACTGGCTGATCGTTCCGGTCACGATCGCGATGGTCGTCGGCGCGGCGAACCTGTTCCGCACGCGGATCGGCCGCGCGTTCATCGCGATTCGCGACCGCGACATCTCGGCCGAGGTGCTCGGAATCCCGCTGCTTCGCTACAAGCTGCTTTCCTTCGGGATCTCGTCGTTCTATGCCGGCGTCGCGGGTGGCCTGTGGGCCTACTTCTTTCGCGTGGTCACCCCGGAGAGCTTCCCGTTGATCCTGTCGATCTTCTTCCTGGCCGCGATCATCGTCGGCGGAATGGGGACGATCCTCGGCGCGATCCTCGGCGCGACGTTCATGACGATGGTGCCCGAGTTGCTCAAGCTCGTCGTCGGCTGGCTGCCGCTGGAGAACGCGACGCTCGTGCTGTCGCCGGTGCGCACGATCGTCTTCGGCGCGCTGATCGTCGGCTTCCTGATCTTCGAGCCGCACGGACTCGCCGAGATCTGGCGGCGCGTGCGGCGCTTCTTCCATCTGTATCCGTTTCGCACCTGAGCCCTGCTCGCTATCCACCGACCCCGTCGGACAAGGAGGAACTCGATGAAACCCACCCAAACGCGCCGCGCCTGGCTCGCGGCGATGGCGGCGGCAGCGGGCCTCGCGCTCGCACCGTCGGCGCACGCACAGGCCGAGGACATCGTCATCGGCGGCTCGATCCCGATGACCGGCGTGTTCGCATTCGCCGGAATCGGCATCCACGCCGGAATCCAGGATTACGTGAAGATCGTCAACGACGCGGGCGGCATCAGCGGGCGCAAGCTGCGCTACGTCCCCGAGGACACCGCGTACAAGGTCGACGCTTCGGTCGCCGCGTTCAAGAAGATCACCAGCCAGGAGAAAGTGCACCTGTACTACGGCGATTCGACGGCGTTCGCGAAGACCATCAATCCCGAGCTCGAGCGGATGGGATCGATCCTGATGTCGGGCGCCTCGTTCGCGAGCGAGATCAACAACCCGCAGAAGTACCCGCACCAGTTCCTCGTCGGGCCCGACTACACCGAGATGTTCGGCATCCTGCTGCGGTACATCGCCAAGGAGAAACCCGGCGCCAAGGTCGCGTTCGTCTATTCGGACACCGAGTTCGGCCGCGACCCGATCGAGACGAGCCGCGAAGCGGCGAAGAAGCTCGGCCTGCAGGTCAGCGGCGAGATCATGACGCCGCCCGGCAGCGTCGATGTCTCGACCGAGGTGATCAAGCTGCGCCGCGCCGCGCCCGACTACACGATCTTCCACGGCTACGTGCTGGCGCCGATTCCCGAGTTCATCACGCAAGCGAAGAAGATGGGCATGACGAGCCAGTTCATGGGCACGTTCTGGACCATGGACAACTCGATGGTCATGAAGATGGGCGAAGCGGCCGCCGGCTTCATGGGCGTGATGCCGTTCCGCTACTACTACGACGACGAGGGCAAGGCGCCGATGCTCGAGAAGATCCGGCAGATGCGCCCGGAATACCAGAGCAACGCGTACATGCAGGGCTTCCTCACGACGATGCTGTTCACCGAGGCGGCGCGTCGCACGCTCGAGGCGGGCAAGCCGCTGAACGGCGACAACCTGAAGGCCGCGCTGAACTCGATCCGCGACTTCGACACCGGCGGGATCATCGGCGTGCCGATCTCGATCACGGGCAACTCGATCCCGGTCGGACGCATCTATCGCGCCGACGTCCAGAAGCAGAAGATGATTCCCGCTTCGGAATGGATCGTCCTGAAGTGAGATCCGCGTGAACGCGAACGCCGTTCTCGAGATCGAGAACATCGAGGTCATCTACAACCGCGCGGTCCAGGTGTTGCACGGGCTGTCGCTCTCCGTGCCGCGCGGCGAGATCGTCGCGCTGCTCGGGTCCAACGGCGCGGGCAAGTCGACGACGCTCAAGGCGGTCTCGAACCTGCTCTCGCTCGAGGACGGCGAGATGACGCGAGGCGGCGTTCGATTCGACGGACGCGACACCGCGCGCCTGCGGCCGCACGAACTGGTTCGCGCCGGTTTGTTCCACGTGATGGAAGGCCGTCACGTATTCGAGGATTTGACGGTCGAGGAGAACCTGCTCTCGGCGACCTACGCGTTGAGCGGCCGGCCCGGGTCGGCCGCGACCCGGCGCGAGGGCTTCGCGCTGGTCTACGAATACTTCCCACGGCTGTTCGAGCGCCGCAACGGGCTCGCCGGCTACCTGTCGGGTGGCGAACAGCAGATGCTCGCCATCGGCCGCGCGCTGATCGCGCGTCCCGCGCTGATGCTGCTCGACGAGCCTTCGCTCGGACTGTCTCCGCTGCTCGTCGAGGACATCTTCACGATCATCGCGCGCATCAACACCGAGCAACGCGTCTCCATGCTGCTCGTCGAGCAGAACGCGTCGGTCGCGCTGGCCTTTTCGCACTACGGCTACATCATGGAAAGCGGCAAGATCGTCATCGACGGGACGGCCGAGCGCCTGGCCGCCGACCCCGACGTGCGCGAGTTCTACCTCGGGATGGGGCGCGCCGGCGAGGCGCGCAGCTACCGCGACGTCAAGCACTACAAGCGGCGCAAGCGATGGCTGTCGTGAATCGGGCGCTGCCCGAAAAGACGCTCGCGCAGATGCTGCGCGAGCAGGCGCGGCTGCGCCCCGACGCCGTCGCGATCCGGCAGAAGGATTTCGGGATCTGGAAGCCGATCGACTGGCGCACGTGGTTCACGCGGTCGTGTCGCGCCGGGCACGGATTTCGCGCGCTCGGCCTGCCGGCGAACGGCCACGTCGGCGTGCTCTCGGAAAACCGCGTCGAGTGGGTGCTCGCGCAGCTCGGCGCGAGCCTGGTCGGCGGCATCACCGTCGGCGTCTATCCGACGAGCCCGACCGAGGAAGTGGCCTACGTGCTGGCGCACGCCGAGGTCGAGATCGTCGTCTGCGAAGACCAGGAGCAGACCGACAAGGTGCTCGAGGCACTCGACCGGCTGCCGCGCCTGCGCCGGATCGTCGTCGTCGAGCACAAGGGGATGCGCAACGCGAAGCCCGAGCACCGCGACCTGCTGATCGCGTTCGACGAGCTCGAGGCGCTCGGCGCACGCCACGAAGCGCAGCAGCCCGACCTCGTCGAGCGCGTGCTCGCCGCGCAGCGCCTCGACGACGTCGCGCTGATGATCTACACCTCGGGCTCCACCGGCAAGCCCAAGGGCGCGATGATCAGCTACCGCAACATCCGCGCGATCGTTCCGGGCATCGTCGAGCGGCTGCGTCTCGGCCCGGACACGACGCACCTGTCGTACCTGCCGCTTTGCCACGTCGCCGAGCAGATGCTCACCACGTTCGTGCCGATCCATCTCGGCTCGCAGGTCGCCTTCGGCGAGTCGATCCGGACCGTGCAGGAAGACCTGCGCGAGATCGCGCCGACGATGTTTCTCGGCGTTCCGCGCATCTGGGAGAAGCTGCACGCCTCGATCCTGATCCGGATGCAGGACACCGGCCGCCTGCGACGTGCGCTGTTCGAGCGCGCGCTGCGCGCGTGCGAGCCCTTCGCCGAGAAGTCGCCCGCCCAGCGCACGCTCGCCGAGAAGCTGCGCTTCGCCCTCGCCTGGGTGGTCGTGTTCCGCGCGCTGCAGAACTTCATCGGCCTGCGCCGCACGCGGGTCGCGCTGACGGGCGCCGCGCCGATCCCGGGCGCGGTGATCCGCTTCTTCCGCACGATCGGCGTGCCGCTCGTCGAGGTCTACGGGCTCACCGAGTCGACCGGGATGATCACCGGGCAGCGCCTCGAAGCGGTGCGCATCGGAACGGTCGGCGAACCGACGCTCGGCGTCGAGCATCGCGTCGGGCCCGAAGGCGAACTGCTGGTGCGCGGCGACATGGTGTTCGTCGGCTACTACCGCAACGCGGAGGCGACCGCCGAGGCCATCCGCGACGGCTGGCTGCATACCGGCGATGTCGTCGTCGAGGAGGAGAACGGCCAGCTTCGCATCGTCGACCGCCTCAAGGACGTCATGATCACCGCCGGCGGCAAGAACATCACGCCCTCGGAGATCGAGAACGCCGTGAAGGCGAGCCCGTTCGTGCGCGAATGCATCGTGATCGGCGATCGCCGGCGATTCGTCTCCGCGCTGGTGCAGATCGATTTCGAGACCGTCGCGAAATGGGCCGAGACGCAAAGGATCGCGTTCACGCATTTCCGTTCGCTCGCCGAGCACCCGCGCATTCGCGAGCTGATCGAGCGCGAGATCGAACGCGCGAACGCCTCGCTTGCGCAGGTCTCGCGGATCCGTCGTTTCCACCTGCTCACCAAGGAGCTCGACCACGACGACGGCGAGGTCACGGCGACGATGAAAGTGCGCCGTGCGAGCATCCAGCAGGCGTACGCCGCGGACATCGAAGCGATGTATCGCTGAGCGCAAGCGCGCCCGCGGCAGACGGCCCGCGCCTTTGCAGGGCTACGTCGTGGTGCTCGCAACAAAAGTCCGCGTCTTCGGTTCGCATCCCACGAGCGTCGCTCGAGCGACGGAGGGCGGGTTTCAGTACCAGTCGTTGAGCATCACGCCGACGCCCAGGCGCCGGACCCTCGTCTGGTAATCGAGCATCGATTCGCCGTAGCCGTCGAAATACTGGACGTGCCAGCGCAGCCCCGGGCTGAATCCCGTGGGTCGGCTCCAGTCGAGCTGCAGCGCGCCCTTGCCCGAGCTCGAGAAGCCGCGCCGCAGCTTCGCCGTGAACTGGTGCACGTCGCCGACGTAGCCCACCTGCACTTCGCCGTCGCCGAGGAAACGCTCGACCTGCGGATTGTCGTCGCCCTCGGGCGAGCCGGGGAAGGGTTTGCGGCTTTCGGGAATGCGCCACCACGGTCGCACGCCGGCCCACCACCCGCTCGGGCGGTCGAAACGCAGATCGACGAACAACCGGTTCCAGCTGCGCGAAGCCGGGCCCGAGCGCCCGTTCGACTGATGCACGAAGCCGCCGCTCGCCAGCCGCCAGTCCCAGCCGAGCAGGTGACGCTGCGGCGCCCACGACACGAACACTTCGGGCTCGTGGCTGTATTCGCGAAACGGGCTCGATCGCTCGTCGTTGTACGCCTGCCACCACGACTGCCCGGTATACGCGAAGAACACCGTGGCGCGCTCGTCGAACAGCGGGGGCGTCAACGCGAGCTTGAAGCTGAGCTGGAACTTGATTTCGTTGCGCTGCACGTGCGCGTCGGGGCTCGCGGTGGCGGGCGCCTCGAACGCGTGCGAGACCGGGTCGATGTAGTTCGGGCGGTGCGGCAGCAGCGCGAAGCGGTTACGCCCCACGGCGCGCTCGCTGGCGAGCCGGCGTGCGATCGGAGAACGCGCGTCGGCCGGGTCGATTCGAGCCGGCTCCTCCTGTGCGGCAGCCGCGGGCACCCCGGGCGCGGGCTTCTCGTCCGCTTCGTCCGCTTCGTTCGCCGGTACGCGCGTCGGTGCCGGGCCCGACGCGCATTGCGAGCGAATCGACTCGACCGGGGTGGTGGCCGCGGCGCGTGCGATCGCATCGAGCAGGCAACGTTCGACGGCGCTCTGCGCCTGCGCGTGCGCGGGCCATGCGGACGCGGCGATCAGCGCCAGCGCGATCGCGAACTCGGGTCGATGCGGCATGGCGTCATTCTGAAGCAAGCTCGCGCCTGCCCCCGGGAGAACCGGACCGCGGCCCGGGCGTGGGGACCGCGTGAGAGCGCGCTCTTCAGCGATCGCCGAGCAGTTCGCGCTGCATGCGCAGGAACACGTTGTACGCGTTGCGCCGGTTGGCGTCGTCGAACGCGGGCAGCGAGGCGAAGCGCGACCAGTCGGTGCGCGCGTAGGCCTCGTCGAAATCGAGCAGCTCGTCGACCGCGGCACCCATCTCGCGACGCAGGAACAGCAGATACTCGCGCGTGAGGGCGAGATCGGCGGGCGCGTCGGTGGAGACCGGCCCGTGGCCGGTCACGACGACGCGCGGCCGGTGCCCGGCGAGACGATCGAGCGCATTCAGCCACGCGGCCGGATCGGCATCGCCGACGAACGGCACGCGCCCGGCGAAGATCAGGTCGCCGGCAAACAGGACGCCCTCTTCCTCGACGAGCATCATCAGGTCTTCGTCGGTATGCGCCGGGCCGGCCGGGTACAGGCGGAACGTGACGCCGCCGAGACGGAACGACGTTTCCCCGTCGACGTAGCGATCGGGCACGACCAGCCGCGCCTCGTCGGTGACCCAGGGCGCGAGCGACTCGCGCCGCTCGGCCAGGCGCAGCATCGGCGCGTCGGTGGCGAGGTAGTCGCGCACGCGGCGATGCGCCCAGATCTCGGCGCCCGCGTCGCGAAACGCCTGCACGCCGTAGAAATGATCCGAATGGTAATGGCTGACCACGACGCGGCGCACGGGCTGCTCAGTGATGCGCCGGATCCTCTCGAGCAGCGCCGCGCCGAGCGCGGGTGTGCCGAGCGCATCGAACACGACGACGCCTTCGTCGGTGACGACGAAGCCGGCGTTCGAATTGAAACCCTGGTTCTCGCGCGAGATCATCGCCGTGTCGCCCTGCACGTACCACACGCGCGCGCCGACCGCGCGCGGCGTCAGGTCGACGGTGACCGGATCGGGCGCGCGAGCGGCCGCGTGCGCGCACAGCGCGGCGAAGACGAACCCCGCGACGCGGTGCAACGGGGTCATTGCATCCCGCTCATGGCATCCTGCATCCCGCTCATTGCATCTCGATATCCATGCGGATCGCCTCGATCCCGTCGGCCGCGCAGCGCTCGTCGGCTTCGCCGCCGGGCGCCCCGGAGACGCCGATCGCCGCGATGGTCGATCCGCCCGCCTCGATCGGCAGGCCGCCGCCCGCGGCCATCACGCGGCGCGCGTTGCGGATCCCGCTCATCGGCTTGCCCGCCTGCGTCTCGTCGGCGAGCATCGAAGTCGGTATCCGGAACGAAGCCGCGGTCCACGCCTTGTCGGCGGCCACTTCGACCGTGTGCGCGCCGGCGAAGCGATCGCGCACGAAAACCTGCAGCACGCCGCTGCGGTCGGCGACGGCGACGCCGACCTGGTAGCCGGCCTTGCGGCACGATTCGAGCGCCGCGAGTGCGGCCTTCGTCGCCGCTTCGGCGACCAGGCCCTTCGTGGTGAACGTGACGTCGGCACGCACGGGCGCCGACACGAGGGTGCAGGCCGAGGCGACGAACGCCGCGGCGAGGCTGCGAGCTGCGAACGGATGCATGGGGCGCCTCATCGGGTTTTCCAGCGCGCGAGTTGCGCGACGTCTTCGGGGAACATCTCGCCGATCTCCAGTTGCTCGAGACGCCCGCTGCGCCCGATGACCCATACGATCGGAAGTCCTTTCGGGCGCCCCAGCGCAGTGCGCCAGCTCGAATCGAACATCGCGGCATGGAATGCGTAGTCGCGCTCGCGCAGGTAACGCGACGCCTCGCGCTCGCTGCGGTCGAT
>JAKFES010000169.1:0-42288 GCA_036675585.1 Burkholderiaceae bacterium | reverse complement strand
CCGGACCGCGTGGCGCGGGCGGCTCGCCCGCAGCGGGGTCGTTCAGCGCCGGCTCGGCGCCGGCTTCCTGCGCGCGGGGTGCGGGTCGGTTCGAGCGGCTGTACAGCGGCACGCGTCGCATGACGTACTCCCTGCGGTCATTCGGTGGCCGGCGGCATCAGCGCGCGGTAGGCGTGCCACGTCGCGTGGCCGACGAGCGGTGCGGTCACGACGAGCAGGCCGAGCCAGAACACGAGACTCGCTCCGATCAGAACGACGATCGTCGCCGCCCAGGCGTAGGCGGCTTTCGGCTGCTCGACCAGTGCGCGCGCGCTGGCGAAGACCGCGCTCATCGTGTCGGCGCCGCGGTCGAGCATCAGCGGCATCGACACCAGCGAGATGGCGAAGACGAGCGACGCGAAGACGAAGCCCACGGCGGTCCACAGCGCGAGGAATTCGACGTTGTCCGGCGACACGATCTGGCCCGCCATGCCGCGGACCGTCGGGAAATCGGTGTGGGACGCGAGCGCGAACAGGACGACCGAAACGCGCGCCCAGACGATCATCAGGAACGTGAGCATCGCCGCGAAGAACGCAATCGACCCGGGCGCGCGCCGCCAGCAGAGCAGCGAACGCGCCAGGCTCGGCGTCTCGCCGCGCTCGCGCTGGCGCGACAGCTCGTGCAGTCCGGCGCAGACGAAAGGACCGAGCAGGAAGAAGCCCGCGGTCAAGCCCATCGTGAGCTGCCAGCGGGTCTGGTAGACGAACTGCACCGCGGCCCCCATGCAGGCGAACACGAGGCCGTAGAACGCGCCGCGAAAACCGGTTTCGCGGAAGTCGCGCCAGCCCGCGACGAGCCAGGTGAGTGGCGACAGCGCCGGCAACGTACGGGCGCGTTCGGGCGCAGCCCCGAGGTCGGGGCGAGCGTCGAAGGCCGGCACTTCGCGAGCAGGAGGCAGCGACGACGGGGCGGAGTCGGCTTCGGGCACGCGATGTCTCCTGTTCCAGCAACGCTCCCGACTTGCGCCGGTGCGCCGTCTGCTCTGCCTCGACGGGCCTTCCCCGTATCGTACGTCCACGCGTGCGCGCGTGCATCGTCGTTTCGCAGGCGCGCCCCCATTCACGCCGGCGGCGCGAGCGCCGCCGGCGTGAATGCACGACTAGATCCGGCCCATCAGCGCGAGCACGACCACGACGACGAGGATCACGCCGAGGATTCCGCTCGGTCCGTATCCCCACCCTCGGCTGTATGGCCAACTCGGAATCGCGCCGATCAGCAGCAGGACGAGTACGATCAGAAGGATCGTGGACAGTGCCATACGGACCTCTTCTTGTGCGTGCGATTCGCACGGGCGCGCTGCTCCATGCAAGCCGCGTGCCCTCGGCGCACCCTGCGCTCCGGGCATCGCGGTTGCGCGGCGGCGGGCACTCGACCAGGAGACGCGCGATGAATACACCGGCTGATCCCACCCGCCGGCGGCCCGGTGGCGATCGACGGATCGACGACACCGATCGCCAGAAGCCGCGCATGCCCCACGAACGCGATCAATCGAGCGACAGCCAGGAGAGCGCCCCGCGGGAGGTTCTCGAGCAGGCGTACCGCGACATCGAGCAAGGGCAGCAGGACACCGACCGCCGCGGCACACGCGGTTTCGAGAAGCCCGAGAACCGGATCCTCCACGACCGCGAGCAGCGCGGCAAGCGCGTGCCCGATCGCAAGCGTTGATGCGCAACGCCCTGCGCCGGCTGCGTGATGCGACGCCGGTGCGGGCGCTCGGCGATGCCGCGCGGGCCTGGAGCGACGACCGCTGCGCGACGATGGCGGCGGCGCTGGCCTTCTACGCGGCGTTCTCGCTCGCGCCGATGCTCGTCATCGTGATCGCGATCGCCGGCTACTTCGTCGGTGCCGAGGCCGTCCAGGGACGGCTGATCGGCGAGATCCGCGGGCTGGTGGGCCAGGACGGTGCGGCGGTGGTCCAGGCGATGCTCGCCAGTGCCTGGAGATCGGGACACGGCGGAGCGAGCACGTGGATTTCCGCCGGCGGTGTCGCGCTCGGCGCGTCGGCCACCTTCGCCCAGCTCACGCAGTCGCTCGATACGATCTGGAGGCACCCGGCGTCGCCACGCCCGCTGCTTGCGCTCGTGCGCGTGCGACTGACGTCGTTCGGCCTGGTCGTCGGGATCGCGTTTCTCGTCGTCGTGCTGCTCGTGCTCGACGCGGCCGTGAGCTTCGCGATCGAACGCGTGCTGGGCGTCGACCAGGCCACGCGCCGCTGGGCTTCGCTCGCGCAGCGCGGCGTCGTCCTGCTCGCCCTCGTCGCGGCGTTCGCGGCGTTGCTCAAGGTGCTGCCCGCGGCCACCGTGCGCTGGCGCAACGCGCTCGTCGGCGCCCTGGCCGCGGCCGTGCTCTTCAGCGTCGGCAAGAACCTGTTCGCGCTGTACCTGTCGCGCGCCGGGACCGCCAGCGCCTTCGGTGCCGCCGGTTCGCTTGCCGTGCTGCTGATGTGGCTCTATTTCTCCGCCGCCGTGTTCCTGTACGGCGCGGAGATCAGCGCGCGCTGGCGCCGCAGCGGCGAGCGCCCGGTGCTGCCGGAGACGCCGTCGGCGCGCGACGACGACCCGGCCCGGCCGCTTGCGTAGGGCTGCGTCTCGTTCGAGGTCAGCGTCCCGCGGGAGCGAGCAGGTGCACCGCGAAACGGCCGCGCTCGTCGCTCCACATGGCGCGGTGTCGCAACCGGGCGCGCGCGGCCATCGTTTCGACCGCTTCGCGGTCGTATTTGTACGAGTTCTCGGTGTGGATCGTTTCGCCCTGGCGGAACGAGAACAAGCGGTGCAGCACCTCGGCACGCTGCTCGCGCACGCTCACGAGGTGCATCTCGATGCGGCGAAGCGAACGATCGTAGTGCGCTTCGTGCCGGAACGCGCCGACGTCGAACGTGCCGCCGAGCTCGCGATTGATCCGCTCGAGCAGATTCAGGTTGAAAGCGGCCGTGACGCCGGCGGAATCGTTGTAGGCCGGTATCAGCGTTTCGTCCGACTGGTTCGCATCGACGCCGAGAACGAGCAGTCCGTTGGGTCCGCACAGGTCGGCGAGCCGTGCCAGGCACGCGACGGCGTCCTCGGGCATCAGGTTGCCGATCGTCGAGCCCGGGAAGAACACGATGCGGCGGCCGCGCGCCGGCGCGAAACGCAGCGCGTGCGGCAACTGCACGGGACGCTTGAAGTCGCCCACCACCGGAAGGATGCGCACGTCGGGAAAACGCCCGCGCAGCAACGCAGCCGAATGCATCAGGAACGCGCCGGAGATGTCGACCGGAACGTAGGCATACGGGCGCTGCATCGCCCCGAGCAGCAGCGGCGTCTTGCGGCTCGAGCCGCTGCCGATCTCGATCATGGTCGCGTCGGCGCCCGCTTCCTCGGCGATGGACGCGGCGCACTGGCGCAGCAGCGCGATTTCGCTGCGCGTGGCGTAGTACTCGGGAAGCTCGGTGATCGCCTCGAACAGCTGCGAGCCGCGCTGGTCGTACAGCCACATCGACGGAATCGTCTTCTGCTCCTGCGCCAGACCGGCCAGCACATCGGCGGCGAATCGCGGGTCGTAGGCGGTCCAGGTCGCGGTGTCGACGCGCAGGTCGCGCGCATCGCGGCGTTCGGTTCCCGGTCCGGCCACCGTGCGCCCGGGACGCGCGAACTCGCCCGGCGGGCGCAACAGCGGGCGAGGCGTGCGGACATCGACGCCGGGCGTCGTGGTGCGAAGAGGCGTGCTCATGAACGATCCTCGGCGAGTCGCACACCGGAGAACTGCCAGCGTGCGGGGGGTGGAAAGAAGTTGCGGTAGGTGGCGCGGACGTGGCCGCGCGGGGTGGCGCACGAGCCGCCCCGCAGCACGTACTGTCCACACATGAACTTGCCGTTGTACTCGGCCGCGGCGCCGGGTTCGGGGCGGAATCCGGGGTAGGAAGCGAACGAGCTCGACGTCCATTCCCAGACGTCGCCGAACAGCTGCTGCAGGCCGGCGTCGTGCGACCGGCGCGCCGGCGTCGGAACGAACAGCGCATCGTCGGCGAAGTGCCCTTCGAGCACCGGTGCGGTATCGCCGCCGCAATGCACCGACGCGCCGCCGAACGCGTGCGCCGGCGAGCGGCGAGCCGCCGCTTCCCACTCGAACTCGGTCGGCAGGCGCTTGCCGGCCCAGCGCGCGAAGGCGTCCGCCTCATAGTAGCTGATGTGCACCACCGGCGCGTTCGCGTCGAGCGCGCGCTCGCCGTGCAGCGTCATCGAGCGCCATGCGCCATCGTCGTCGCGCCGCCAGTACAGCGGCGCTTGCCACTGCTCGGCGCGAACCCGATCCCAGCCGTCGGACAGCCACAACAGCGCGTTGCGATAGCCGCCATCGTCGATGAACGCCATCCATTCGCCGTTCGTCACCGGCCGCCCCGCCAGCGCGTAGGGCCGCAACAGCACCTCGTGCGCCGGGCGTTCGCAGTCGTACGAGAACGCGCTGCCGTCGTGCCCGATGGCCACGCGGCCGCCGTCGAACTCGACGTAGCGCGATGGCTCGGCCGGGGCGGCGGGGGCGTCGTCACGGGCGTTCGCATCGGCGCGCGCGGGCGCGTCGCGATACACGGGCGCGAGCGGATTCTGCGCGAACAGGTGCAGCAGGTCGGTGAGCACGAGTTCCTGATGCTGCTGCTCGTGCTGGATGCCGAGTTCGACGAGCCGGCCCAGGCGGCCGGCGCGTTGCGGGTTGCTACGCGCCGCCTGCTCGAGTACTCGCTCGACCGCCCGCTCGACGCAGGCGCGGTACCGCAGCACGGTGGCGAGATCGGGGCGGGTGAGCATTCCGCGCAGCGGGCGTGCGTGGTGCGTGCCGAGCGACTCGTAATACGAATTGAACAGATAACCGAAGCGCGGATCGAACGCCTCGTATCCGGGATCGAAGGTTTCGAGCACGAAAGCCTCGAAATACCAGGTCGTGTGTGCGAGGTGCCATTTCGCCGGGCTTGCGTCGTTCATCGACTGCACGGTGGCGTCGGCATCCGAAAGGCCTTCGGTCAACGCGACGGTGCGTCGTCGGCAATCGGAGAATGCGTGCTGCAGTCGCTCGAAACGATCGGCGCCGTCGATGACCCGCAGCGCGACCCGCGCGAACGCTTCCGCTTTCGCCGGCATCGGTCAGGCGCGCGCCCGGCGGGCGCAGGAAAATGTGCATTGCATTCGGAAAGGTCTCCCCCGGGGCCGAGGCCGCTTGTCGAGAGCCAAGGATATTCCTGCGTCGGTTTCCCGCAGTGGCGACCTGCGTTTCGCGCCCGGAGCGCCAAACAAGCAAACCGGGTGCCCAACGCGGTCGGGTGCGTCGCGCAGGGCACGCCGATTGCGTTCCCGCTGGCATGATCACCGTGCCCACCCCCGACCCGCAGACACCCGACGGACCGGTCGAGCCGATCGGCGATCCGGTGCCGCCTCCGGTGGGCGACCCGCCGCCGGCAACCGATCCGCAGCCGGGCCCGCCCGCCGACGTGCCCGATCCGCAACCCGATCCGCAGAGGCCGCCCCCGGCGCCTCGTCCGCGTTGAGGGCAATGCCGACGCACGGGAAAGCGGCGTCGCCGGGCACGCAACGCGGGCAGGTCGATGTGGGTCCCGACCGGCTCGGCTCGCTGCACGAGTCCGCGGCGCGTTCCGCGCCGGTCGCCCAGCCGCACGGGCTGCCGCTACGGGTGCTCACGATGAACACGCACAAGGGTTTCACCGCCCTGAACCGGCGGTACGTGCTGCACGAGTTGCGCGAAGCGGTGCGCGAGGTTTCGGCCGACATCGTCTTCCTGCAGGAAGTGCTCGGCGAGTCGCTGCGTCACCGTCACCACCCGGTGCACTGGCCGACGTCGCAGTACGAATTCCTCGCCGATTCGATCTGGCCCGAGTACGCCTATGGAAAGAACTCGGTCTACCGCGGCGGGCACCACGGCAACGCGTTGCTGTCCAAGTATCCGATCGTGCGCTTCGAGAATCGCGACGTCTCGGTGAACGGGCGCGAGCGCCGCGGGCTGCTGCATTGCGTGGTCGCGATCCCGGGCAACGACCTGCACGTGCACGCGATCTGCGTGCACCTGGGTCTCAACGAAGCGCAGCGCCGCTGGCAGATCGCGCGACTGTGCCAGCAGATCGATGACCGGATCCCCGACGATGCGCCGCTGATCGTCGCCGGCGACTTCAACGACTGGCGGCTGCACGCGCACGAGCGCCTGCTGCGGTGCGCGGGACTGGTCGAAGTCTTCGTGCACTCGAAGGGCTCGGCTGAGCGCACGTTTCCGGCGCGCTGGCCGGTGCTCAAGCTCGATCGGATCTACGTGCGCAACGTACGCATCGTCGGGCCGGTGAAGCTGCATTCGAGACCCTGGTCGAAGCTGTCCGACCACGCGCCGCTCGCGGCGGAGCTGGTGCTGTGAAGCAGCGCTGGGTCGGCGGCAACCGCGTTCGCCTGCTCGAGAACGGCGAGGCGTTCTATCCGCGCGTGTTCGGTGCGATCGCCCGGGCGCGCCGGCAGATCCTGATCGAGACGTTCATCCTGTTCGAGGACAAGGTCGGTTTCGCTTTGCAGGCGGCGCTGATCGAAGCCGGACGGCGCGGCGTGCAGATCGACCTGACCGTCGACGGGTACGGGTCGTCGGACCTGACGCCCGGATTCCTTTCGGCGCTCACCGATGTCGGCGTTCGCGTGCACGTGTTCGACCCGCAACCCAAGATTTTCGGTTTCCGCCGCAACCTGTTCCGGCGCATGCACCGGAAGATCGTCGTCGTCGACGCCGAGATCGCGTTCGTGGGCGGAATCAACTTCTCGATCGATCATCTTGCCGAATACGGCCCGATGGCCAAGCAGGACTACGCGGTCGAGGTGCAGGGGCCGATCGTCGAGACGATCCATCGCTTCGCGATCGACGTGCTGCCCCGGGAGCGTAGTCGGCTGGGGGCGTTCATCGGTGACTGGATCGAGCGGCGCGCATGGCCGCGGCGCGAAACACCGCGCGCGGGTGCGGGCGTGCTCGCCGCCTTCGTCACGCGCGACAACCGTGTGCACCGCACCGACATCGAGCACCAGTACCGCATCGCTTTTCGCGCGGCGCGCTCGAGCGTGTACGTGGCGAACGCCTATTTCTTCCCCGGATATCGGCTGCTGCGCGACATCCGCCGCGCCGCACGGCGCGGCGTGCGCGTCGAGCTCATCCTGCAGGGCGAGCCCGACATGGCGATCGTCCGGGTCGCCGCCCGCATGCTCTACGAGCACCTGTTGCGCGCCGGCGTGCGGATCCACGAGTATTGCCAGCGCCCCCTGCACGGCAAGGTCGCGGTCGCCGACGACGAGTGGGCGACGGTGGGATCGAGCAACCTCGATCCGTTGAGCCTTTCGTTGAACCTCGAGGCGAACCTGATGGTGCGCGACCGAACGTTCGCGGTCGACCTGCGCGAACGGCTCGACCGACTCATCGCCGATCACTGCAAGCAGATGGAGCCCGGCGTTTCCCGCGACTCGGGAATCGGCCGCTTCATTCCCGGATTCGTCGTGTTCCACGTGCTGAGACGCTTTCCGTCGTGGGCGACCTGGCTGCCGGCGCACGAGCCGCACCTCGAGACGATCGGCCTGCGCCCGGACGATCGCGAGCGCGCGGCGTCGCCTGCCGGCCGTGCGGGTGGGCCGACCGCGGGCGACCCGTGCGAGCCGGTGCCGGCCGAGCCGGGCGTCCCGGCGGGTCACGAGCAGGCGCTACGCTGATCCGCGCAACGGGGGCGTCGCGTCCGGGCCGCGAACCAGGCAGAGGAGCGCCACATGAAATCGCAGAAACCGACCGGCACGCTGCCCGAGCAGAGCCAGGACCCATCGGCCGGGCAGGCAGTCGGAAATGAATCCGCAGCCGGCCAACGGCGGCGAAATCATCAACGGGTGATCGGCCGGCTGCGCGGCAGGCGGCGATGAAGCGAACGCGATGAAGCGGATGCGGAAGGGCGCGCGCAGATGGGGCGGGCGCCTGCTGCTGTTCGCGTTCCTGGGCGTGGTCGGATGGCTCGTCGCACGCCAGGCGGGAACGATCGACTGGGCCGAAGTGATGGCGACGCTGCGCGACTACCGTGCATCGACGCTGGCCGGCGCGTTCGCGCTGACCGCGCTCAGCTTCGCGATCTACGGTTGCTTCGACGTGCTGAGCCGACGCTTCGTCGGGGTCGAGTTGTCCGACGGGCGCACCGCGGCGATCGGCGCCGTCAGCTACGCATTCAATCTGAACATCGGCTCGATCGTCGGCGGCGCCGGGTTTCGGCTTCGCCTGTACTCGCGCCTGGGCGTCGAGCAGTCGAAGATCGCCGCGATGATCGCCTTCAGCGTCGCGACCAACTGGATCGGCTACCTCGCGGTCGCCGGCACCGTCTTCGCCGTCGGCGGCATCGCGTTTCCGGAGGGCTGGAAGGCGGGCGACGGCGCGATGCGAGTGATCGGCGCGACCATGGCAGCGAGCGCCATCGGCTACGTCGTGCTGTGCCGGTTCTCGGCGCGTCGAACGCTGAGCGTGCGGGGCCGCGAGTTCACGTTGCCTTCGGCCTCGATGGCGGTGCGTCAGCTCGTGCTCGGCGCATCGAACTGGCTCGTCATCGCCGCCGTCGTGTTCGTGCTGCTGCGTCACGCGGTCGGGTATCCGACCGTGCTCGCGGTCGTCTGCGTGGCGAGCATCGCCGGCGCGATGGCGCACATACCGGGCGGGCTCGGCATCATCGAGAGCATTTTCATCGCGATGCTCGGCTGGACGCTGGGCAACGGCGCGATCCTCGCGGCCGTGCTCGCGTACCGGCTGGTCTACTACCTCGTTCCGCTGGCGGTCGCCGGCGCGCTTTTCCTCGCGCTCGAGCTCAACGCGCGCCGGCATCCCGAACGCGTGCGCGCCGCCGCGCCGCGTCCGGCGCCGGGCACCGACGGGTGACGCTGTCGGCGCTGCAATCGGGCACGATGCTTGCCTGACACGGGCACATCGCGCGCGGTGCTCGCTTTTTCCAGGGAGGTGCCATGAATCCGTCGACCGACGCGCAGATCCGTAGCGGACGTCTGCAGCGCATCGCCGAGCGCGGCCGGAAGGCGCACGGCTCGTTCGAGCGCCTGGCCGCGCTCGCGGCACGCGCGTCGGGCAGCAGCGCGATGTTCATGCTCGCCTGCGCAGCCGTCGTGCTGTGGGCGCTCGCCGGCCCGCTGTTCGGTTATTCGGAGTCGTGGCAGCTCGCGATCAACACGGCGACGACGATCGTCACCTTCCTGATGGTGTTCCTGATCCAGCATGCGCAGAACAAGGACAGCCGTGCGGTCCACCTGAAGCTCAACGAGTTGCTCGCGGCGAACGAGTTTGCGAGCAACCGGCTGGTCGCGATCGAGGATCTCGACGAGGAATCGCTGAAGAAGCTGCATCGGTTCTATTGCCAGCTCGCCGAGCTCGCGGAGAACGAGGGCGGGCTGAACGTGAGCCATTCGCCGAGCGAGGCCGAGCAGCTGCACAGTCGCAAGAAGCACGCGCGACAGGCGCATGCCGGCCGGCACCCGGTCGGCGGAGCGAGACCCGCACACGAGGCAGCCGCCGGCTGACGCGAACGATGCCCGAACCGATCGCTTTCGCCGACATCGAGCGGGCCGCCGCGCGCCTTGCGGGCCAGGTCGAGGACACCCCGTTCCTGCACTCGCGCACGCTGTCGGAGATTGCCGGCGCGCAGTTGTACCTGAAGTTCGAGAACCTGCAGTTCACCGCTTCGTTCAAGGAACGCGGCGCGCTGAACCGGCTCGCGCAGCTGACGACAGCGCAGCGCGCGCGCGGCGTGATCGCGGTGTCGGCGGGCAACCACGCGCAGGGCGTCGCGTGGCATGCGAAGCGGCTCGGCATCGCGGCGACCATCGTGATGCCTTCGGCGACGGCTTCGGTGAAAGTCGCGCGCACGCGCGCGCTCGGGGCGACGATCGTGCTGCACGGCGAGCGGTTCGACGAGACGCATGCGCGCGGGCTCGAGCTGGCCGCCGAGCGCGGGCTCACCTGGATCGATCCGTTCGACGACGACGACGTGATCGCCGGGCAGGGCACGATCGGCCTCGAACTGGTGCGCGAGCAGCCCGACCTCGACGACGTCGTCGTCCCGGTCGGCGGCGGCGGGCTCGTCGCCGGCATCGCGACGGCGCTGCACCGGCTCGCGCCGGCGACGCGCATCGTCGGGGTGCAGAACGAGCGTTTCGCGCTCGTGCACGACGCGCTTACCGGCGAGCGGCACGCCGTCGGCTCGAGCACGATCGCCGACGGCATCGCCGTCAACCGGCTGGGCGAACGCACGCTGCCGATCGTGCGCCGCTACGTCGAGTCGATCCTCCTCGTCGACGACGCCGCGATCGAGCAGGCGATCCTGATGCTGCTCGAGATCGAGAAGACCGTCGTCGAGGGCGCCGGCGCCGCCGGGCTCGCCGCGGTGCTGGCCCACCCCGGGCGGTTTCGCGGCCGGCGCGTCGGGCTCGTGCTCAGCGGCGGAAACATCGATCCGCTGCTGCTCGCTTCGATCATCGAGCGCGGGATGGCGCGCTCGGGCCGGCTCGCGCGGCTGGTCGTCGACGCGCGCGACGCGCCCGGGGCGCTCGCGCGGATCACCGCGCTGCTCGCCGAGGAGCGTGCGAACATCGAGCAGATCCGCCACGAGCGTGCCTTCGGCACGGCCGGCGTGCAGCGCGTCGACGTCGAGATCGTCGTGCAGACCGAGTCGATGGCGCATGTCGAGCGGCTGCTGCGCCGCCTGCGCGAGGCCGGGTTCGAGGCGCGGCTCGGCTGACCTAGAATCACGCGCTACACGAACCAGCGAGAGGTTTCCCCGAATGGACATTCAAACCGTCGGCATCATCGGTGCCGGCACCATGGGCAGCGGCATTGCGCAGGCGTGCGCGGTTTCGGGCATCGACGCCGTGATGCAGGACATCGACGAGGCCGCCGTCGAGCGCGGATTGCGCACGATCGCCGGCTCGCTCGACCGCCTGGTGAAGAAAGGTTCGCTCGACGAAGCGAAGAAGGCCGCGATCCTCGGGCGCATCCGGACCACGACGCGCGCCGACGATCTCGCCGCGTCCGGGCTGATCGTCGAGGCCGCCACCGAGAACGAAGCGCTCAAGGACCGGATCCTGCGCAACGTCGACGCGATCGCCCGGCCGGGAACGATCATCGCGACGAATACCTCGTCGATCTCGATCACGAAGCTCGCCGCCTCGCTGAAGGATCCGGAGCGCTTCGTCGGCATGCATTTCTTCAATCCGGTCCCGGTGATGGCGCTGGTCGAGATCATCCGCGGCCTGCGCACCTCCGACCAGACGGTCGACGCCGTGACCGCGCTGGCGCGGCGGCTCGGCAAGACGCCGATCGGCGTGAAGAACAGCGCCGGTTTCGTGGTGAACCGGATCCTGTGCCCGATGATCAACGAGGCGATCTTCGCGCTGCAGGAGGGCCTGGCGAGCGCCGAGGAAATCGACGCCGGCATGAAGCTCGGCTGCAATCATCCGATCGGCCCGCTCGCGCTGTGCGACCTGATCGGCCTCGACGTCGAACTCGCGGTGATGGAAGTGCTCTACGGCAACTTCAACGACCCGAAATACCGCCCGGCGCCGCTGCTGCGCGAGATGGTCGACGCCGGCATGCTCGGACGCAAGACCGGGCGCGGCTTCTATCGGTACGACCGCTGAGCCGTCACGCGTCGAAGTGACGCAGCGCGTCGAGCGACAGGATGGTGAGCGCGCCGTATTCGACCCGGACGAATCCGTCGCGCTCCAGCCGCTGCAGCGCCCGGTTCACTGTCTGGCGCGACAGTCCGGTGAGGAAGCCGATCTCGCTCTGCGCGATCTCCAGGCGCGAGCCGACCGCCGGGTACAGCAGCGGGTTGAACAGCTGCGCCAGGCAGCGGGCGACCCGTGCGTCGGGGTTGAGCATGCGGTCGATCTCGACGGTGCCGATGAACTGGGCGAGCCGCTCGTTGAGCTGGCGCAGCAGGTGCCGGTTGAACGCGATGCTGCTGTCGAGCAGCCACTGGAACGTGGCCCGAGGCATGTAGGCGACGAGGCTGTCGCGCAGCGCGACGACGTCGTATTTCCGCGGCTCGTCCTTGAGCAGCGAGCCTTCGCCGAACCAGCCGCCGGCCGCGATCCCGGTGAGCGTCACCGACTTGCCCGCCGGCGAGACGTTGCTCACCTTGGCGATCCCGTGCAAGACGCCGATCCAGTGCTCGACGGCGTCCCCCTTGCGGCAGACGTACGCGCCCGCGCGCAACTCGCGTTCGACGACGTCGCGTCGCACCCGTGCTTGCTGCATTGCATCAAGCTCGCGCATCCACGGCGGGTGCGTGGCCGGGTCGTCGAATGCGGACACGCGTCGTGCCTCCGGTTATCCCCGAGTTTGTCGGACAGACGACAACTATACTGATGCGCGTACCGTAGACTCCGACGGACAAGAACAGGGAGGTGTGCTTGGCCAACGATACGGCGCCGATTCTTCAGGTGCGCGACGTCTCGTTGCAGTTCGGCGGCGTCAAGGCGCTGATGAACGTCGACTTCGAAGTGCGCCCGGGCGAGCTGTTTTCGATCATCGGCCCGAACGGCGCGGGAAAGACGTCGATGCTGAACTGCATCTCGGGACGCTATTCGCCGACCGCGGGCGAGGTCTTCTTCAAGGGCCGCAACATCACGCGGCTCACGCCGAACGAGCGTGCGTCGCTCGGTCTCGGTCGCACCTTCCAGAACCTCGCGCTGTTCAGCCACATGACGGTGCTCGACAACATCATGGTCGGGCGCCATCACCTGATGAAGAACAACTTCCTGACGGGCTCGCTGTACTGGTTCGGCGGCGCCCAGAAGGAGGAGCTCGAGCACCGCCGCCACGTCGAGGACATCATCGATTTCCTCGAGATCAGCCACATCCGGAAGGCCGTTGCCGGCACGCTCTCGTACGGGCTGCGCAAGCGCGTCGAGCTCGCCCGCGCGGTCGCCGTGCACCCCGACCTGATCCTGCTCGACGAGCCGATGGCCGGGATGAACCTCGAAGAGAAGGAGGACATGGCGCGCTATGTCATCGATCTCAACGAGGAATGGGGCATGACGGTCATCATGATCGAGCACGACATGGGCGTCGTGATGGACATCTCGCAACGCGTGATGGTGCTCGATTTCGGACGCGTGATCGCCAGCGGACTGCCGCACGAGATCATGAACAACGAGCACGTGAAGACGGCCTACCTGGGCGTGGACGATGCGCAGCCCGCCGCGCACGACACTCAGCCCGCCCCGCAAGAGCAGGTGTGACGCTCATGCAGACCGATTACGCCGACATCCGTCGCCACGACACCTTCCCGAAGCTGCTGCTGCACAACGCCGAGCACTGGCCCGGCGAGATCGCGATGCGCGAGAAGGAATTCGGCATCTGGAACGAGTTCACCTGGGTCGACTACCGCGACCGCGTGCGCGAGATCGCGCTCGGGCTGCTGTCGGTCGGCGCACGGCGCGGCGAGGTCGTCAGCATCATCGGCAAGAACCGGCCCGAGATGGTGTGGAGCGAGATCGCCGCCCACGCGGTCGGCTGCATGACACTCGGCATCTACGCCGACGCGATGAACGAGGAAGTGGCGTACCTGATTAATTATGCACAGGTGCGCATCGTGCTCGCCGAAGACGAGGAGCAGGTCGACAAGCTGCTGGAGATCGCCGAGAACCTGCCGTGCATCGAGCGCATCGTGTATTTCGATCCGCGCGGGATGCGCAAGTACGACGATCCCCGTCTGATGAGCTGGGACGAGCTCAAGGCGGCAGCCGAACGCGTGCGCGCCGCCGAGCCGACGCGCTTCGAGGACGAGGTCGCGCGCGGCAACGGCAGCGATGTCGCCGTGCTGTGCACGACGTCGGGCACGGTCTCGCATCCGAAGCTCGCGATGCTGCAGTCGGGCCCGTTCCTCGCGCATTGCCTGGCCTACCTGCGCGCCGACCCGAAGCTGCCCTCCGACGACTACGTCTCGGTGCTGCCGCTGCCGTGGATCATGGAGCAGGTCTACGCGGTGGCGCAGGCGCTGATCTCGCGGATCAAGGTCAATTTCGTCGAGGAGCCCGAGACCCAGATGGCCGACCTGCGCGAGATCGGCCCCACTTTCGTGCTGCTCGCGCCGCGCGTGTGGGAATCGATCGCCGCCGACGTGCGCGCGCGGATCATGGACGCGGCGCCGTTCAAGCAGAAGATGTTCGCGCTCGGCATGAAGCTCGGGCTGAAGGCGCTCGATCGACGCGAGCGTTCCCGCGTCGCCGACTGGATCCTGTTCAACGCGCTGCGCGATCGGCTCGGCTTCACCTACCTCAAGTCGGCGGCGACCGGCGGCGCCTCGCTCGGGCCCGAGACCTTCCGCTTCTTCCAGGCGATGGGCGTACCGCTTCGCCAGATCTACGGGCAGACCGAGCTGGCCGGGGCCTACACGACCCACCGTCCCGACGACGTCGATTTCGACAGCGTCGGCGTGCCGTTCGACACCTCGGAGGTGCGCATCGACAACGCGGACGCCAACGGCGTCGGCGAGATCGTCGCGCGCAGCGAGGGCCTGTTCCTCGGCTTCTACAAGAACGAGGAGGAAACGCGCAAGGACCTGCGTGACGGCTGGATGCACACCGGCGACGCCGGCTACATCAAGAAGGAGAACGGCCACCTGGTCGTGATCGACCGCATCAAGGACCTGGCCGTCACGTCGACCGGAACGCGCTTCTCGCCCCAGTTCATCGAGAACAAGCTCAAGTTCTCGCCGTTCGTCGCCGAGGCGGTGATCCTCGGCCACGACAAGCCGTTCCTGGCGGCGATGATCTGCATCCGCTACTCGATCGTCGCGAAATGGGCCGAGCAGCGCGGCATCGCGTTCACCAACTACACGAACCTTTCGGCGCAGCCGCAGGTGTATCGACTGCTGCAGGAGGAAGTCGAGAAGGTCAACGCCACGCTTCCCGAGCCGCAGCGCATCGGCAAGCTGGTGCTGCTGTACAAGGAGCTCGACGCCGACGACGGTGAGCTCACGCGCACGCGCAAGGTGCGCCGCGCCGTGATCAACGAGAAGTACGCCGACATCATCGACGCGATCTACAGCGACCAGCCGGCGGTGCACGTCGACACGCTGATCACGTTCCAGGACGGCACGACCTCGCGCATCCGCACCGACCTCGTCGTCGCGAACCTGGCCGCGTACCGGCCGCCTTCGCAGCCGGCGGTTCGCGAACCCGCGCAACCCGCCGAGCAGGAGAGCTGATGAACACGACGCTGCTGGTCCAGCTGCTCGTCAACGGAATCATCATCGGCACGCTGTACGGCGTCGTCGCGATGTGCTTCGTGCTGATCTACAAGTCGACGCAGATCGTCAATTTCGCGCAGGGCGAGTTCCTGCTGATCGGCGCCTGGGTGTGCTGGTGGCTGCTCACCACGTGGCAGATACCGTTCTGGCTCGGCTTCCCGATCACGCTCGTGTTCATGATGATCTTCGGGATCCTGCTGCAGGTGATCGTGCTGCGGCCGATGATCGGCGAGCCGATCATCTCGGTGATCATGGTGACGATCGGGCTGTCGATCTTCTTCCAGGCGATGATGAAGTGGATGTTCGGGGTGTTCGCCAAGCCCTACCCGGAGGTCTTCGGCACGAAGTCGATCGCGATCTTCGGGCTGAACGTGCAGACGCCGTACGTGATGTCGATGGTGATCTCGCTGGTCATCATGGCGGGCTTCGCGTGGTTCTTCAAATTCTCGCGGCTCGGGCTCGCGATGCGCGCCACCGCGTTCAACCAGCAGGTCGCGCAGAGCCTGGGCATCTCGGTGAAATCGGTGTTCGCCATGGCCTGGGCGATCTCGGCCATGGTCTCCGCGCTGGCCGGCGTCGTCGTTGGAATGGTCAACGGCGTTTCGTCGGCGCTGTCGTTCTTCGGGATCAAGGTGTTCCCGGTCGTCATCCTCGGCGGACTCGATTCGATCATCGGCGCGATCCTCGGCGGACTCATCATCGGCGTGCTCGAGAACTTCGCCGAGTTCATCGACGGCCAGTACCTGAACTGGGGCAACCTGTACACGGTCGTGCCCTTCTACGCGCTGATCATCATCCTGATGATCAAGCCGTACGGGCTGTTCGGCACCAAGCAGATCGAGAGGGTCTAGTGGCCTCCACCCCATCGGCACTGATCCCCTGCGGGCAGTTCAAGACCAGCTACCGCAGGGACACGACGATGTTCCCGACGCCGGTCACGCGCTGGATCGCGATCGTCTCGGTGGCGCTGCTGTGCCTGGCGCCGCTGGAGATCGGCGGCGTCGAATGGCTGAGCAAGTACCAGCTGAACCTGCTGATCCAGATCGGCTACTACGGGATCGCCGCGCTCGGCCTGAACATCCTGGTCGGCTTCACCGGACAGATCTCGCTCGGGCACGCCGCGTTCTTCGGTTTCGGCGCGTTCGCCTCGGCCTGGCTGAGCAACCGTTTCGGCCTGCCGGTGTTCTGGTCGATTCCGCTCGCCGGTGTGATGACCACCGTCGTCGGGCTGCTGTTCGGCATTCCCGCGGCACGTATCAAGGGGCTGTACCTGGCGATCGCTACGTTTGCCGCGCAGTTCATCCTCGAGGATTTCTTCGCGCGCGCGAACTGGTTCACCGGGGGCTCTGCCGGAACCGTCGCGCAGCCCTTCGGGATCTTCGGATTCGAGGTCGACAGCGACCGCGGCTATTTCTACGTCGTGCTCGCGTACCTCGTGCTGATGTACCTGCTCGGCACCAACCTGATGCGTTCGCGCGACGGACGCGCGTTCGTCGCCGTGCGCGATCACTACCTGTCGGCCGAGGTGATGGGCATCCGGCTCACCTACTACCGCGTGCTGTCTTTCGGCATCTCGGCGTTCTACGCCGGGATCGGCGGCGCGCTGTTCGGGCACTACCTCGGCTACGTCTCGTCCGAATCGTTCACGATCCTGCTGTCGATCCAGTTCCTCGGGATGATCATCATCGGGGGACTCGGCAGCGTGATGGGCACCCTGCTCGGCACCGCGTTCATGGTGCTGCTGCCCGAATCGATCGGCTGGATGTCGCAGGGTCTCGGCGGGTACTTTCCGGCGCTGGTCGAAGGGCTCGCTTTCGTCAAGGAAGGTGCGATCGGACTGGTGATCGTGCTGTTCCTCGTTTTCGAGCCCGACGGGCTCGCGCACCGCTGGCAGATGATCAAGGCGTACTGGAAGCTGTATCCGTTCTCGTACTAGGCAATGACCCAAGGAGAGGAGTACTGCAATGAAGGGCACCCTGTTCACCGCCGCTGCGGCGGCCCTCCTGCTCGGCACCGGTCCGGTGGCTGCGCAGGAAATCTTCGTCGGCCACCTCGCCGATAACACCGGAGCGACCTCCGACGTCGGCAGGCCATACGGACAAGGCGTCGCCGACGCGCTCGCCTACGTCAACAGCCACGGCGGAATCAACGGCAAGAAGATCGCCTTCGAGACGGTCGACTACAGCTACGAAATTCCGCGTGCGATCGCGACCTACAAGAAATGGACCGGCGGGAACAAGGTCGCCGCGATCCAGGGCTGGGGCACCGGCGATACCGAGGCCATGGTCTCGTTCGTGGCGAAGGACGAGATCCCGTATTTCTCGGCTTCGTATTCGGGCCACCTGACCGATCCGACGGGCAAGGGGCCGCACGGCTCGAAAGCCGCGCCGTACAACTTCTTCTACGGTCCGTCGTACACCGACGGCTGCCGTGCGCTCGTGCAGTGGGCCGCTGCAGACGCCAAGCAGAAGGGCATCGCGTCGCCGAAGTTCGTCCACATGGGCGACAACCATCCGTACCCGAACGCGCCGAAAGCCGCGTGCGGCGAATACGCGAAGGAGATGGGCTTCACGACGATGCCGCCGATCCAGTACTCGCTCAAGCCGGGCGACTTCAAGGCGCAGTGCCTGAGCCTGAAGGAGTCCGGCGCGAACTACGCGTTCCTCGCCAACACCGGCGGCTCGACGATCTCGCTGCTCAAGTCGTGCGACACGGTCGGCGTCGACACGCAGTTCATGGGCAACGTCTGGGCAATGGACGAGAACGCGCTGAAGGCGGCCGGCGACGCGGCCGACGGCACGGTGTTCGTGGTCGGCGGGGCCGACTGGAAATCCGACGCGCCGGGAATGAAGACGGTGCGCGAGGTTTCCAAGGTGTCGGACGCTTCGGGCAACGAATACCGTCCGGTGCACTACATGCGCGGAATCTGCTCGGTGTTCGTCATGCGTGACGCGATGGTCGCCGCCGACAAGGCGGGCGGCGTGACGGGGCCGAACATCAAGAAGGCGATGGAGCAGATGAAGGACCACGTGCCCGCCGAACTGCAGGGGGTGTGCATTCCTTCGACGTGGACGCCCGAAGACCACCGCGGCACGACCAAGGTGTTCATCTACCAGGCGATGTCGAAGGGCGGCCAGCAGGGCATCAAGAAGATCGGCGAAGCCGAGATCCCGCGCAAGGCGGAGTGGCTGGGCTGGTAAGCGCCTCGCGCCCTTTCCCGCGAGGGAAGGGGCGCGCGACCCGGGAACGTGGACATGATCGAAGCGCAGGCGCAGGAAGCGGAAGCGACGGTCGAGGCGAAAGCCCCGCTGCTCACGGTCAACAACATCGAGGTCGTCTACGATGAAGTGATCCTCGTGTTGCGCGGCGTGAGCCTGTCGGTGCCCGAGGGCGAGATCGTCGCGCTGCTCGGGCCCAACGGAGCCGGCAAGTCGACGACGCTGAAAGCGATCTCGGGGCTGCTGCGCACCGAGGACGGCGAGGTCACGCGCGGCAACGTCACGTTCATGGGCGAGGAGATCGCCAACCTGGCGCCCGAGCAGATCGTCCGGCGCGGCATCTTCCAGGTGATGGAGGGGCGGCGCATCGTCGAGGACATGACGGTCATCGAAAACCTGCGGCTCGGCGCGTACACGCGGCGGGACAACGGCGTGAAGCGCGACCTCGACATGGTCTTCGATTTCTTTCCCCGGCTGCGCGAACGCACGGGGCTCGCCGGATACCTGTCGGGCGGTGAGCAGCAGATGCTCGCGATCAGCCGTGCGCTGATGGCGCGCCCGAAGATGATCCTGCTCGACGAACCGTCGATGGGGTTGTCGCCGCTGCTCGTCAAGGAAGTGTTCGGGATCATCCGCGAGCTCAACCGCGAGCTGAAGATCACGATACTGCTGGTCGAGCAGAACGCCCGCATGGCGCTGCACGCGGCGGGCTTCGGATACATCATGGAGTCGGGGAAGATCGTCCTCGACGGCACGCGCGACGAACTCGTCAACAACGAGGACGTCAAGGAGTTCTACCTCGGGGGCGGGGGCGAAGAACGCCGCTCGTTCAAGAACCTCAAATCGTACAAGCGGCGCAAGCGCTGGCTCTGATCGCCGCCGGTGCGCGCCGCATCAACGTCGAGTCCGCCGTGAGCGAGTATTTCGATTCCCTCGAGACGCGTCCGGCCGAGGCGCGCGAGGGCGCGCTGATGGCGCGCCTGCCCGGCCTGGTCGAACACGCGAAAGCCCATGCGCGCGGCTGGGCTGCGCGGCTGGCCGGCGTCGACGCGCGCGAGATCGACTCGCGCAAGGCACTCGCGCAACTGCCGGTGCTGCGCAAGACCGACCTCAAGCCGTTGCAGCAGAACGACCCGCCGTTCGGCGGACTGGTCACGGTCGAACCGGGCCGGCTGTCGCGGCTGTTCCTGTCGCCGGGCCCGATCTTCGATGCCGAAGGCACCGGCGACGATCCGTGGCGGGCGGCGCGTGCGCTGTACGCGGCCGGCATCCGCGCCGGCCACGTGGTGCAGAACTGCTTCGGGTACCACTTGACGCCGGGCGCGTGGATGGTCGACGGCGCCGCGCGGCGAATCGGCTGCGCGGTGATCCCGGCCGGCGTCGGGCAGGTCGAGCAGCAACTCGAGACACTGCAGGCGCTCAAGCCCGACGCATACGCCGGCACGCCGTCGTTCCTGCGGATCATCGTCGAGAAGGCGCGCGAAGCGTCGCTCGACCTGTCGAGCCTGAAATGCGCGTCGCTGGCCGCCGAGGCGTTGCCGCCGAGCCTGCGCACGTGGTTGCGCGAGCAGGGCATCGGCACGGTGCTGCAGTGGTACGGCACCGCAGACGTCGGCCTGATCGCCTACGAGTCGAGCGCGATGGAGGGGATGATCCTCGACGAGGACCTGATTCTCGAGATCGTGCGCCCGGGCACCGACGAGCCGGTGTCCGACGGCGAGGTCGGCGAAGTCGTCGTCACCAGCTTCAACTCCGCGTATCCGCTGATCCGTTTCGGCACGGGCGATCTGTCGGCGGTGCTGCCCGGCATCTCGCCGTGCGGACGGACCAACGTGCGCATCCGGGGCTGGCTGGGGCGCGCCGACCAGACGACGAAGGTGCGCGGCATGTTCGTGCACCCCGGGCAGGTCGCCGAGGTCGTGCGGCGCGTGCCCGGCGTACGCCGTGCGCGCGTAGTGGTCGAAGGCGAGATGGCCAACGACCGGATGACGCTGCGCTGCGAAGTCGACGATTCGGCGATCGCCGACGCCGGCGGTGCGGGTGCGCTCGCTGCGCGACTGGCCGAAGCGATGCGCGACGTGACGAAGCTGCGCAGCGAAGTCGAGGTCGTCGCCGCCGGCGTGCTGCCCAACGACGGCAAGGTGATCGAGGACGCGCGCAAGTACGAGTGAGGGCGGGCGCACGATGCCGGATTTCGGAACGCTGAGCTACGAGATCGATCGCGCGAATCCGCGGATTGCGCGGATCACGCTGAATCGCCCCGAGCGCCTGAACGCGATCGACGAGCGCATGCCGGCGGAGATCCGGCGTGCGGTGGAGCGTGCCAACGACGACGATGCGGTGCACGTCATCGTGCTGGCCGGCGCCGGGCGCTCGTTCTGCGCCGGGTACGACCTGCAGGCCTTCGCCGAAGGCGTGGTCGACCACCCGTGCCAGCAGGAGCGCACGCCGTGGGATCCGATGCTCGATTACCGGACGATGAAGCGCTTCACCGACGATTTCATGAGCCTGTGGCACAGCCACAAGCCGACGATTGCGCAGGTCCACGGGCACGCGGTGGCGGGCGGCAGCGACATCGCGTTGTGCTGCGACCTGCTCGTGATGGCCGACGACGCCCGGATCGGCTACATGCCGGCGCGCGTCTGGGGCTGTCCGACGACCGCGATGTGGGCGTACCGGCTCGGCCCGATGCGCGCCAAGCGCATGCTGTTCACCGGCGACACGATCGACGGAGCGACCGCGAAGGCGTGGGGACTGGCGACCGACTCGGTGCCCGCCGAGCAGCTGGCCGGGGCCGTGAATGCGCTCGCCGCGCGGATCGCCGGCGTTCCGCGCGGGCAGCTGATGATGCACAAGCTCGTCGTGAACCAGATGCTCGAGTCGACGGGTCTCGAGCAGTCGCAGATGTTCGCAACGTTGTTCGACGGCATCACGCGGCACGACCCCGAGGGAATGTGGTTCCGCCGACGCGCGCAGCTGCACGGGTATCGCGACGCCGTCGCGTGGCGCGACTCGGGCCGGCCGATCCCGGAGGGTGCGGAGGCGCAGGCGCTCGTCGCGCAGATGCAGCGCGAACTCGACGCGAAGCGCGGGCGATGACGCCGGACGAAGGGGGACCGAGATGTTCCGACCGAACCTGCTGAGCGGAAAGCGGATCCTGATCACCGGAGGCGGCACGGGGCTCGGCCGCGCGATGGGCGAGCGCTACCTGCAGCTCGGTGCCGATCTCGTGATCTGCGGGCGGCGCAAGAGCGTGCTCGACGAGGCGGCCGGCGAGATGGCGCAGACCTGCGGCGGCCGGGTCGATGCGTTCGCCGTCGACATCCGGGACGCGCAGGCGGTCGACGCGATGGTCGACGCGATCTTCGATGGCGGGCCGCTGACCGGGCTCGTCAACAACGCGGCGGGCAACTTCATCAGCCCGACCGAGCGGCTGTCGCCGCGCGCATTCGACGCGATCGCGAACATCGTCTTCCACGGAACGTTCTACGTGACCAACGCGGTCGGGCGTCGCTGGATCGACGAGGCGCGTCGCACCGGCGGATGGTCGAGCCCGGCGCCGATGAAGTCGGTCGTCTCGATCATCGTCACGTGGGTGGAAACCGGCGGCCCGTTCACCGTGCCGTCGGCGATGAGCAAGGCGGGCGTCGCGGTGATGACCCGGTCGCTCGCGGTCGAATGGGCGCGCTACGGCATTCGGCTGAACGCGATCGGGCCGGGCGAGATCCCGACCGAAGGGATGAGCAAGCGGCTCAATCCGGGCGAGGCGCCGGGCGCGCGCTCGAAAGCGACCAATCCGCAGCACCGGGTCGGCGAGCTCGGCGAGCTGCAGAACCTGGCGACGTTCCTGATGGCCGACGGTTGCGACTGGCTGAGCGGCCAGACGCTGTTCATGGACGGGGCCAACTACCTGGCCACCGGCGGCAATTTCTATCCGCTGCGCGAATGGAGCGACGAGCAGTGGCGCGACGCGCGCGCGCGGATCGAGGCGCAGAACGCGCAGGACCGGGCGCAACGCGGCTGACGCCCGCGCGCTCGCCGGCTCCGGCGCAGCGCGGCCTTGTGTGCGCACTCGCTCACACGACGGGTTCCGCGAGCATCTCCCCGTAGCGCACGACCCGGTTGCGTCCCTCGGTCTTCGCCCGGTACACGCAGTGGTCGGCGTGCACGAGCACGCGTTCGAGCGAATCGGCGTCGGCGATCGGCACCGCGCCGATGCTCGCGGTGAGCGCGATCGTCGTCGGACCCGCGCGCAGCGGCGCCGCCTCGAGCGCCTCGCGCAGCGCATCGATCGTGCGCCTGGCTTCGTCGTGGTCGCGACTGCCGATCAGCGCGCAGAACTCCTCGCCCCCGTAGCGCGAGAGCAGCCCGCTCGAACGGATCGACGCGCGCAGCACGCGTGCGGCGTGGCGCAGCGCGCGGTCGCCGACGCTGTGCCCGTAGCGGTCGTTGACCAGCTTGAAGTGATCGAGGTCGATCATCAGCAGATGGTGCACGAATCCCGGCGGCGGGTCGGCAAGGCGACGGCGCGCGAGCTCGAAGAAATGCCCCCGGGTATACAGGCCGGTCAGCTCGTCGGTGGTCGCCCGCACGTGCAGCTCGCCGGTCAGGCGCGCATGCAGGATCGTCTGGATCAGCAGCGCAAGCACGATCGGCATCAGCGCGAACAGCAGGATGAAGGCGACCTGCGCGGTGCCGGGCGCCGTCGCACCGCCGGCCGGCGAGCCGCCCGACCAGGCGAGGGCACCGCGCAGCACGTGGGCGGCCGCGTAGACGCCGAAGGCGGCGCCGAGCACGCGCACGTAGCGTTGCCGGCCCCACGGCGCGGTACGCGACAGGCCGTACACGACGATCGCGGCGTACGACGCGTGGATCGCCGAGAACGCGAGCACGCGCGCCGTGCTGCGCGACGGGTCGTCGCCGAGCGCGCCCCACAGCGCGGCGAGCGCGACGAACTGCACGGCGAGCAGCCAGCCCGGCTGGCCCCGCTCGAAGGTGCGCAGCGTCGCGTCGGCGCACAGCACGATGCCGATGCACGCCAGCAGGTTGGCGCCGACGTGCGTGAGCGGGTCGAGGAACGTGCCGCGCAGCGCGAACAGCAGCAGCGCGACGCTGAGCACGCCCATGGCGAGCGCGTGCCGGCGCAGCGGGGCGGCGGCGCGCCGGTGCACCGGCTGCAGCGCGACGAACGTCAGGCAGCCGAGTGCCGTCGTGCAGGCAGCGACCAGGAAAATCGTCCGGGGATCGTATTGCAGGCCCATTTGAGGGCCAGTATCGCCGCGGGATCGCCGGCCACGGGCCGGCGATTCCGACGGGCGGGCCCGCAGGTCTGAGGAACGCCCGCCGGCGATCGCGCGGCGTATCGTCCGGGAGACGCATCGGCGATGCGCGGTCGATCCGTGCGCGAGGCGCGATCCCGCGGCGTGTCGGTTCGCGGCGATGCGCGGTCGCTTCGGGCCGACGCGAGGGCGGGCCGGGCCGCGGTGATAGCATCGAAGGCCCTTCCGGAGACCCGCCTTGCCCACGCCGACGACCGTGTACGCCTTCGAGGGCGTCGTGCCGGTGATCGACCCGGCCGCCTACGTGCACCCGAGCGCGGTGCTGATCGGCGACGTGATCGTCGGCGCGGGCTGCTACGTCGGCCCGGGCGCCGTGCTGCGCGGCGACTTCGGTCGCATCGTGATGCAGCCCAACGCGAACCTGCAGGACAACTGCGTCGTGCATTCGGCGCCCGACTTCGACTGCGTGATGGAGGAGGAGTCGCACATCGGGCACGGTGCGGTGATCCATTGCGCACGGATCGGCCGCGATTCGCTGATCGGCATCCAGGCGGTGATCATGGACCAGGCGATCGTCGGCGAGCAGGCGATCGTCGCGGCCATGTCGTTCGTGAAGGTCGGCGAAACGGTTCCGCCGCGCTCGCTGGTGGCGGGCGTGCCGGCGAAGGTGCTGCGCCCGCTGACCGAACACGACATCGCGTGGAAGCGCCAGGGCACGGCGCTGTATCTCGAGCTCGCGCGCAGGGCGCGCAGCGGGCTCGTTCCCGCGCAGCCGCTCGAGCGGGCGGAAGCCGATCGCGCGCGGACCCGCTGGTCGTTCAACAGCGTGCGCGAGCGCACCTGAGCCCTCTCGGCCGCGGCACGCCGGCGCCCGGCCGTGGCGCTCAGGCGTTGACGAGCAGCGAGCCTTCGCGTCGCAGTTGTCCCTGCGCGACGAGTTCGTCGGCCGCCCAGTCGAGCGCCTGCTCGTAGTCCATCCCGATCTGCGCAGCGGCGTGGCGCAGCACGATGGCGTCGCGCGTGCGCTCGTGCAGCGCGTCGCGCTCGAGGCGCTCGACGTCGAGCAGCAGGAACTTCACCAGGACCTTCAGCGCGTGGCGGGCATGACGACGCGGGTCTGCGCGCAGCGCCGCGAGCTTGGCGCGCGCGCGACCGAGCGCCGCGTCGACTTCGCCGAAGGCGCGACCGTGGCCGGGCAGGACGACGTCGACGTCGAGCGCCTCGATCAGGTCGAGCACCGCGTGCTGCTCGTCGAAACCCGATTCGCCTTCGATTTCGGGAAACAGGATGCCGAAGCCGTTCTCCCACAGCGCGTCGGCCGAGATCAGCAGGCGCTCGCGCGCGCAATGGAAAACGAGGCTCTTCGGATCGTGCCCCGGCGCGGCGTGCACGTCCCAGTCGAGCCCGCCCAGGCGAAGGGTCTCGCCGGGACGAAGCGTCGCGGCGTGCCGGAAGCGCGGGCAATGCTGGCCGGTCGCGGCGAAGCTCAGTCGGCGCTCGTCCCACTGCTCGACTTCGTCGGCGCTCGCGTGCGGGATCGTGATCGAGCAGCCGAACGCGTCGACCAGCGCGCGGTTGCCGCCGCAATGGTCGGAGTGCAGATGCGTGTTGACGACGCGTGCCAGGCGCGCACCGGTGCCGGCGAGCGCGTGGCGGATCCGCTCGACGGTGAGCGGCGCGTGCCGCTCGTAACCCGTGTCGACGACGGTGGCCTCGGCGCCGTCGAAGCCGAGGATGTGGTTCGACGACAGCCAGTCGCGTTCGATGAAGCGCAGCGAGACGGGCAGATCGATCATGGCCGGTGCAACGACCCCGGCGCTCGCGTTTCAGTCGTCGCCGCCGGCGCAGCCGCGTCGCGTCCGATGCGGCGTGCATCGAGCGCGACGAGGAGCGCGCGCCGCGCCCGGTCGTCGAGCGCGCCCCAGGCGGCGATCTCGTCGAGCGTTCTCAGGCAGCCTTCGCACAGGCCGGTGCCCGGATCGATGCGGCAAATCGAGATGCACGGCGAGCGAACCGGCGCGTCGAGCGCGCGCCGCGGCGGCTGCGCTTCGCGCCGCACGGGGGCGGGCGCCGGTTTCGTCACGCAGCCTCCTCGGCCTTGGCGCGTCGCCGGGCCGAGATCGCGTTGCCCGCGCGCGAGGCGCTCGCGCGTCCGAGCCGGGCCGAGATCCATTGCCCGGCATCGACCAGCCGGTCGAGATCGAGGCCGGTCTCGATGCCCAGTCCGTGCAGCAGATACACGACGTCCTCGGTCGCGACGTTGCCCGTCGCGCCTTTCGCATACGGGCAGCCGCCCAGTCCCGCGATCGACGAATCGAATCGGTAGATGCCGGTCTGCAGGCTGGCGTACACGTTGGCGACCGCCTGTCCGTAGGTGTCGTGGAAATGCGCCGACAGCCGATCGACCGGGACCTCGCGCAGCACCGCCTCGAACACGCGCGGGACCTGGCCGGCGGTGCCGACGCCGATCGTGTCGGCGATCCCGATTTCGTCGCAGCCGAGGTCGCGCAGCCGCGCGGCGACGTCGACGACTGCCTCGACCGGGACGCTGCCCTGGTAGGGGCAGCCGAAGGCGACCGAGACCGCCGCGCGCAGCCGCACGCCGTTCTCGCGCGCGGCTTCGGCGACCGGGCGGAAGCGCTCGATGCTCTCGGCGATCGAGCAGTTGATGTTGCGCATCGAGAACGCCTCGCTCGCCGCGCCGAAGATCACGACTTCGTCGGCGCCCGAGGCGAGTGCCGCGTCGAAGCCTTTCCGGTTCGGCGTCAGCACCGAGATGCGGGCACCCGGACGCCGGCCCACCGCGGCCATCACGTCGGCGGCATCGGCCATCTGCGGCACCCATCTGGGCGACACGAACGACGTCGCCTCGAGCTGGCGAACGCCGGCGGCGAGCAGCCGCTCGCACAACTCGATCTTGACGGCGGCGGGCACCGGCTGCGCTTCGTTCTGCAGTCCGTCGCGCGGGCCGACTTCGGTGATGTGGACGCGTTGCGGCAGTTTCATGGCGGGAACCTCGATTCAGTAGCCGCGGCTTCGGTCGACGAGCCCGCCGACGCGTTCTCCGCGTTCGAGTGCGGCGAGCTTGGCGGCGATCTGCGCGGCCGATACCTCGATCTCGGTGATGCCCGAGACGTGCGGCGTGATGCGCACGCCCCGATGGTGCCAGAACGGATGGTCCGGGGGCAGCGGCTCGCGGGCGACCACGTCGAGCGTGGCCCCGGCGAGGCGCCCCGAGTCGAGCGCGTCGAGCAGCGCCGTCTCGTCGACGAGCCCGCCGCGGGCGACGTTGACGAGCCACGCGCCGCGCGCGAGCCATTGCAGGCGCTGCGCGTCGAACAATCGGGCGGTGTGCGCGGTCAGCGGGGCGACGACGACGAGCACGCGCGTGCCCGCGAGGAACGCGCGCAGGCCGTGCCGCTCGTCCAGGCACTCGATGCCCTCGATCCGCTTCGGCGAGCGCGAATAGCCGCGCACCGGAAAGCCGGCCGCGGCGAGCGTTCGCGCGATCCGCGTCCCGATGACGCCGAGGCCGAACACGCCGATCGGCCAGGCGGTTTTCGGCTCGACGTCGAGCGGTGTCCATTGCGCATCGCGCTGTTGCCGTTCGTAGTCGCCGAATCGGCGGTGCAGCCGGATCACTTCGTGCAGGCAGTACTCGGCCATCTGCGCGCCCATGCCGCCGTCCTCGATGCGCACGATCGGCAGCGCGCGCGGAAGCGCCTCGTTCGCCAGCAGCGCGTCGACGCCCGCCGACGTGGTGAGGAACGCGCGCAAGGCGGGGTTCGCGGCGAACAGTGCGGCGTCGGCTTTCCAGCCGACCGCATAGTCGGCGCCGCCCACGACTGCGCCGTCGCCCCAGCCCTCGATCGTCGCGCCGGGCAGCCGCGCCGACAGCGCGTCGATCCAGCGACGACGCGACGCCTCGTCGGCGTCGGTGACGACCAGGTGCACGCTCACTGCGCGGCGAATTCGACGAGCTGCGCGCCCTCGGCGACCTGGTCGCCGACCGCGAAGCGGATGGCCGAGACCCGCCCCGCCGCGGGCGCGCTGATCGTGTGCTCCATCTTCATCGCTTCCATCACCAGCAGCGGCTGGCCGCGCTCGACCTGCGCACCCGGCTCGACGAACAGCGCGATCACCTTGCCCGGCATCGGCGCGGTCAGGCGCGCTTCGTCGTCCTGGCCGCCGACGTGCGCCAGCGGTGCGACGTAGCCGAGCACGAAGTGGCCGAGCGGACTGAATACGTGCACCGTCTCGCCGTCGAGCACCGAATCGACGACGAAGCTGCGGTCGTCGAGCACGCCGCGCACGGTGCGCGACGGACCGTTGCCGCTCCAGCGCAGCTCGGCCAGGCGCACCTGCTCGTCGCCGTCGCGCACCAGCCAGACGCCGTCGCCGTATTCGAGCAGGACCGGGCAGGGCTGCCCCGCCCGGGCGAACTGCAGCGTGCGAACGAGCGTCGCCGCGCTGCGCCAGCCGCTGCGAGCGTTCCACGGATCGGCCGGCCACGGGTGGCTCGCCGGCGATTGCGCATCGTCGAGCTCGCTCGCGAGAACGGCGGCGGCGGCGACGGCCCGCCGGCGCAGCGACGGGCGCGACGGTGCGGGCAGCAGGCGCTCCTTCTCGCGCTCGATGAGCCCCGTATCGAGGTCGCCCGCGACAAACGCCGGATCGGCGACGAGGCGTGCGAGAAAATCGACGTTGGTCGCCGGGCCGACGACCTCGAAGCGCGCGAGCGCGCGCGCCATCCGGGCGAGCGCCTGGCCGCGGTCGACACCGTGGACGATCAGCTTGGCGATCATCGGGTCGTAATGCGCGGTGATCGCGTCGCCTTCGCGCACGCCGCTGTCGATGCGCACCGGCGCGGGCGGCATCTGCTGGCCGGGCGCGTCGGTTCGCACGAACTCGACGGCCGGCGGCGTGCGCAGGTGGCGCAGCGTTCCGATCGACGGCAGGAAGCCCTTGTCGGGGTTCTCCGCGTAGATGCGCGCCTCGATCGCGTGGCCGTCGATGCGCAGCGTCTCCTGCGAGGCGGGCAGCGGCTCGCCCGCCGCGACGCGCAATTGCCATTCGACGAGGTCGAAGCCGGTGATCATCTCGGTCACCGGGTGCTCGACCTGCAGCCGCGTGTTCATCTCCATGAAGAAGAAGCGCCCCGACGGCTCGACGATGAACTCGACGGTGCCGGCGCCGACGTAGCCGACCGCGCGCGCGGCGGCGACGGCCGCGTCGCCCATCGCGCGCCGGCGTTCGTCGGTCATTCCGGGCGCCGGCGCTTCCTCGACGACTTTCTGGTGTCGACGCTGCACCGAGCAATCGCGCTCGAACAGGTACACGCAGTGGCCGTGCGTGTCGGCGAACACCTGGATCTCGATGTGGCGCGGCCGCGTGACGTAGCGTTCGACCAGCACCGTGTCGTCGCCGAACGCGTTCTTCGCCTCGCGCCGGCACGATGCGAGCATCGCGTCGAATTGCGCCGCGTCGTCGACGATGCGCATGCCCTTTCCGCCGCCGCCCGCGCTCGCCTTGATGAGGACCGGAAAGCCGATGCGGGCGGCTTCCTCGGCGAGGTGCGCCGGCGACTGCTCGGCGCCGTGGTAGCCGGGCACGAGCGGGACGCCGGCGCGCTCCATCAGCCGTTTTGCCGCCGACTTGTCGCCCATGGCGGCGATCGCCGAGGCCGGCGGGCCGACGAACACGAGCCCGGCGTCGGCGGCGGCGCGTGCGAACGCCTCGTTCTCCGACAGGAATCCGTACCCGGGGTGGATCGCCGTCGCGCCGCTGCGCCTGGCGACGTCGAGCACGCGGTCGGCGCGCAGGTACGAGTCGCGCGCCGGCGCCGTGCCCAGGCGCCATGCTTCGTCGCACATCGTGACGTGCCGGGCCGACGCATCGGCGTCGGAATAGACGGCGACGGTGCGGATGCCGAGGCGTCGCGCCGTGGCGGCGACGCGGCACGCGATCTCGCCGCGATTGGCGATCAGCAGCTTGTCGAACATGGATGGATTCCGCCGTGAAGGACCGGACGCGCGGGCTTTCATTCGCCCTGGGGTACCCACGACGGGCGGCGCCGTTCGAAGAACGAGGCGATGCCTTCCTGCCCTTCGTCGGACGCGCGGATCTCGGCGATGCGCGCCGCGGTGTCGTCGAGCAGCGCGTCGTCGATCGGACGCCCGGCGACGTCGCCGATCAGGCGCTTGGCCTGCGCGAGCGCACGCGGCCCGCCGAGTGCGAGCTGGCCGAGCACGACGTTGATGGCACCGTCGAGTTCGGGCGCCTGCACGATGTCGTGAACGAAGCCGATCCGGTAGGCCTCGGCCGCGTCGAAGACTTCGGCGGTGAGGAAGTAGCGGCGCGCGCGGTGCTCGCCGATCGCGCGCAGCACGTACGGGCTGATGACCGACGGGATCAGCCCGAGCTTGACCTCCGACAGGCAGAACGTCGCTTCGGTGCCGGCCACCGCGATGTCGCACGCGGCGACGAGTCCCATGCCGCCGGCGAAGGCCGCGCCGTGCACGCGCGCGACGGTGGGCTTCGGGCTCTCGTGGATCGTTCGCAGCAGCCGCGCGAGCCGTGCCGAGTCCTCGCGCGCCTCTTCGGGCGTGAAGTCGCGCGCACGCTTCATCCATTGCAGGTCGGCGCCGGCGCAGAAGGCCTCGCCGCGGCCGGCAAGCAGGATCGTGCGCACGTCGTCGTCGTCGACGGCGCAGGCGAAGGCATCGGCGAGCTCGCCGATCATCCGGTCGTCCATCGCGTTGCGCTTTTCGGGACGGTTGAGCCAGATCAGCGCCACGCCCTGGTTCAGCGCGGTCTCGATGGTTTCGTAGGTCATGGATGGCATCTCACATGCGGAACACGCCGAAGCGCGATTCGGGGATCGGGGCGTTCAGCGCGGCCGACAACGCGAGCGCGAGAACGGTGCGGGTGTCGGCCGGGTCGATGACGCCATCGTCCCACAGCCGCGCGCTCGCGTAATACGGGTGACCCTGCACTTCGTACTGTTCGCGGATCGGCGCCTTGAACGCTTCCTCGTCTTCGGCGCTCCAGTGCCCGCCGCGCGACTCGATGCCGTCGCGGCGGACCGTCGCGAGCACCGACGCCGCCTGCTCGCCGCCCATGACGCTGATGCGCGCATTCGGCCACATCCACAGGAAACGCGGCGAATACGCGCGCCCGCACATCCCGTAGTTCCCGGCGCCGAACGAGCCGCCGATGATCACGGTGAAGCGCGGGACCTGTGCGCAGGCGACGGCGGTCACCAGCTTGGCGCCGGCGCGCGCGATGCCCTCGTTCTCGTACTTGCGCCCGACCATGAAGCCGGTGATGTTCTGCAGGAAGACGAGCGGGATCCGGCGCTGCGCGCACAACTCGACGAAATGCGCGCCCTTGTTCGCCGATTCGGAGAACAGGATCCCGTTGTTGGCGACGAAGCCGACCGGCATGCCCTGGATGCGCGCGAAGCCCGTCACGAGCGTCGTTCCGTAGCGCGCCTTGAACTCGTCGAATTCCGATCCGTCGACGATGCGCGCGATCACCTCGCGCACGTCGTAGGGTTTGCGCGTGTCGGTCGGGATCACTCCGTGCAGTTCGTCGAGCGGGTAGCGCGGTTCGACCGGATCGGCGACGTCGAGCGACTGCGGCTTGCGCCGGTTCAGGTTCGAGACGATGCGGCGCGCGAGCGCGAGCGCGTGCGCGTCGTCGTGCGCGAGATGGTCGGCAACGCCCGACAAGCGCGTGTGCACGTCGCCGCCGCCGAGGTCCTCGGCGCTGACGATCTCGCCGGTGGCGGCCTTCACCAGCGGCGGACCGCCGAGGAAGATCGTCCCCTGCTCGCGCACGATGATCGCCTCGTCGCTCATCGCCGGGACATACGCGCCGCCGGCCGTGCACGAGCCCATCACGACGGCGATCTGCGGAATGCCCTGCGCCGACATCGTCGCCTGGTTGTAGAAGATGCGCCCGAAGTGGTCGCGGTCGGGGAACACGTCTTCCTGGTTCGGCAGGTTCGCCCCGCCGGAGTCGACCAGGTAGATGCACGGCAGCCGGTTCTCGCGCGCGATTTCCTGCGCGCGCAGGTGCTTCTTGACGGTGAGCGGGAAATACGTGCCGCCCTTCACCGTCGCGTCGTTGCACACGACCATGCATTCGACGCCGGACACGCGGCCGATTCCGGTGATCACGCCCGCGCTCGGCGCCTCGTCGTCGTACAGGCCGAGCGCGGCCAGCGGCGAGAGCTCGAGAAACGGCGTGCCGGGGTCGAGCAGCGTCTGCACGCGATCGCGCGGCAGCAGCTTGCCGCGCGCGAGGTGCCTGGCGCGCGCCTTCTCGCCGCCGCCCTGCGAAACCTGCGCGATCTTTGCGCGCAGATCGGCGACGAGCCCGCGCATCGACGCGGCATTGGCCTGGAACTGCGGATCGCGGGGATCGAGCCTGCTTTCGATTCGATTCAATCGTTTCTCCGTGCCGTTGCTTCGCGCGCGCCGTCGGCGGCGCCGACGCACTGCAGGACCAGCTGCGTGTACTGTTCGACGAGCTCGCGCTTGCCGAGTCGACCGCCCTCGTTGAACCAGCTGCCGACGCCGGTGAGCATCGCGAGCACCGCGAAGCTCGCGATCCGTGCATCGGGCAGGCGAAAGGCCCCGGTCTCGACGCCCGCGCGCAGGATTTCCGTCAGGATATCCTCGTAGCGGCGGCGCAACGCGACGACGCGCCGGTAGTCGGCGGGGGCGAGGCTGCGCAGCTCCATGTTCGCGACGAACACTTCGCGCCGTCGCAGCGTGTGCGAGCGGACGTGGAATTCGACGAACGCGCGCAGGCGTTCGACCGCGTCGGCGGTGGCGGGCTGCTCGCGCGCCCAGGCCTCGAGCAGGAACTGCAGGTGCTCGACCAGCAGCTCGACCAGCATCCGGCTCTTGCTCGGGAAATAGCGATACAGCGAACCCGGCTGCACGCCGACGCGCTCGGCGAGCGCGCGCAGCGTCGTCGCCTCGAAGCCGCGCTCGGCGATCAGCTCGACCGCCGCCTGCCGGATCGCTTCCTCGGTGCGGGCTCCGTCGGAGCCGACGGTACGAGCCATGTTCGATCGGAGGATGGGGGAAGCGGAAAGCATAGCAGGAACCGAACGGGCGACCGTTTGATTCCAGGCGGCGCCCGACCGGTTTTCGGGCGCGTTGCTTGCTGGTTCGCCCACGCGCCTGAGCGTGTGCGTTGCGCCCGCAACACACCGGACGGCTGCCGGCGTGGCCGGCGCATGCAGGGGAGGGTATGCAGAAGCGAGTCGTCGAGCGAAGAGCGGTCCGCGGCGCGCGGACGATGCTCGGGCGAAGCGTTCTCGCGATTCTGGGCGGCGTCGCCGTGGCGCTCGTCGTCGCGGTCGGCATCTGCGAATGGCTCGGCTGGCCGTTCCTGCGCGGGCCGATCGAGCGCACGATCGAAGCGCGCATCCATCGCGACGTGTCCTTCGGCCAGGACTTCCGCCTGAGCCTGTTCGGCGGCTTGCGGCTGAGCTCGGACCGCTTCGCGATCGGGCCGCCCGCCGAAGGCCCCGAGGGTTCGCCCGAGGAATTCGTCCACGCGAGCGACGTCGAGTTGCGCCTGCCGTATGCGACCGTGCTCGGCCCGCTGCGCGGCGTCGAGGAACCGCTGCGCGTGACCTCGCTCACCGTCACGCAATTGAACCTGAACCTGTGGCGCGGCCCCGACGGCAAGGCCAACTGGCAGTTCGGCGCAGGCGACTCGACGGGAGAGCGCGTCGTCTTCCCGCAGTTCGATCGGCTCGTCGTTCGCGAAGGGCATGTGCGGATCGACGATGCCAGGGCGGATGTGCACGCGGTGGCCGCGGTGAGCACCGACGAGGGCACGGCGGCCGGCGACAAGGGCGGCCTGAAGGTCTCGGCGCGCGGCACGTACCAGGACCGGCCGCTGCGCGTGCAACTCACGTCGACCGGCCTGCTGCCGCTGGCGCAGTCCACCGCGCAGACCCCGCCGCTGCCGGTCACGCTGAAGGCGCAGGCGGGGGGCGCGAAGCTCGATTTCGAGGGCGAGGCGGCCGACGTCCTGAAGCTCGAGTCGCTCAAGGGTCGCTTCGCACTGTCCGGGCCGACGCTGGCCGCCGTCGGCGACGCGGTCGGGCTCACGCTGCCGAACACGCCGCCTTTCGACATGACGGGCAAGGTGCGCAAGTCGGGTGTCGTCTGGGAGGCCGACATCGAGGCGTTCGACACCGGCAAGAGCCAACTCGCCGGGGAGTTCACCTACGATCCGCAGCCGTCGCCGCCGCTGCTGTCGGGCCGGCTGCGCGGCGATCGCCTCGTGCTCACCGACCTGGCGCCGGCGATCGGCGCCGCGCCCGGCGACGCCCGGAGCGGCAACGCGAAGAACGGCAACGCGAAGAAGGCCGACGCGGGGAACGGCTCGGCGAGGAACGCCGACGGGAAGAGCGCGAAGGCCGCCGGCAAGCCGCTCGCGCGCGGGTCGCCGCCGGCAAAGGGCACGCCGCAGGCGGCTGCGGCCCGCGACGTGCGCGCGAAGGACGACGCCGTATTGCCCGCCCGCCCCTTCGATCTGCCGTCGCTGCGCGCGATGAACGCTTCGGTCGAGATCGATCTCAAGCGCCTGGACCTGCCGACCGATCGGCTGCGCTCGATCGCGCCGGTGCGCGGCAAGCTCACGCTCGACGACGGGCTGCTCGCGATCGACCGGCTGGCGGCGCACACCGCCGACGGGCAACTGCGCGGCGCGTTGTCGCTCGATTCGCGCAAGCAGCCGCCGCTGTGGAGCGCCGACATCGGCTGGTCCGCCGTCGATCTCGCGAAATGGATCACCGCGCGCAACGAGAGCGCCGGCGAAGGCGAGCCCGACGAATACCTCACCGGAAAGCTGTCGGGTCAGGCGAAGCTCCAGGGCAGCGGACGGTCGACCGCGGCGATCCTCGGCTCGCTCGACGGCAGCCTGTACACGTGGATCCGCGACGGAACGATCTCGCACCTTCTCGTCGAAGCGCTCGGCCTCGACATCGCGCAGGGCGTCGGGCTGCTCGCCGTCGGCGACGACCCGCTGCCGCTGTATTGCGCAGTCGCGCAACTGAAGGCGAGCAACGGCCTCGTGCACACCGAGCTCGGCATTCTCGATACGCCGGACAGCACGATCTTCGTCAACGGCGAGGTGTCGCTCGCGCACGAGCAGCTCGCGCTCGTCCTGACCGCGAAGCCGAAGGATTTCTCGCCGCTCACCGTGCGCGCGCCGGTGCGCATCACCGGGCGCTTCGCCGACCCGCAGGTCAAGCCCGATGCGAAGACACTCGGTGCGAAGCTCGCCGCGGCCGCCGTTCTCGCGGCGATCAACCCGCTGGCCGCGCTGATTCCGCTGATGGACCCCGCCGATCCGGCGGCGCGCCGGTGCGCCGACGTCGTCCGCTCGACACGCGGCCCCGAATCCAGGCCGAAACCGGGAGCCCGCGCCGCGCCGAGGAGCGCCGAAGAAGCGCGCAAGCCCGTGCAATGAGCGCGGCGTCGGCGCCGCACGCGGCGCCGGCGGGCATCACGATTCGGTCGCGAGCGCGCGCCCGATCAGGATGCGCTGGATGTCGCTCGTGCCTTCGTAGATCTGGCACACGCGCACGTCGCGCCAGATCCGCTCCACCGGGAAATCGGACACATAGCCGTAGCCGCCGTGGATCTGGATCGCGTCGGAGCAGACGCGTTCGGCGATCGTCGACGCGAACAGCTTCGCCATCGCGGCTTCCTTCAGGCACGGACGGCCCGCGTCCTTCAGCGCAGCGGCGTGCCAGACGAGCTGGCGCGCGGCTTCGATGCGCGTGGCCATGTCGGCGAGGCGGAACGACACCGCCTGGTGCTCGAAGATCGGCACGCCGAAGGCCTCGCGTTCGCGCGCATAGCGCAATGCCGCCTCGAACGCGGCGCGCGCCATGCCGACCGACTGCGAAGCGATGCCGATGCGGCCGCCCTCGAGTCCCGAGAGTGCGATCCGGTACCCCTGGCCCTCGTCGCCGATGCGGTTCGCATCCGGAATCCGGCATTGCTCGAACACGATCTGCGCGGTGTCCGACGCATGCTGGCCGGCCTTTTCCTCGAGTCGGGCGACGCGATAGCCGGGCGTAGCGGTCGGCACGAGGAACGCGGTGATCCCGCGCTTGCCCGCGTCGCGGTCGGTGACCGCGAGCACGATCGCGACGTCGGCATTGCGCCCGGACGTGACGAACTGCTTCACGCCGTCGAGCACCCAGTACGCGCCGTCGCGCGCGGCCGTCGTGCGCAGCCCCGACGCGTCCGAGCCGACGTGCGGCTCGGTCAGGCAGAACGCGCCGAGCATACGCCCCGCCGCGAGCGGCAGGAGCCAATGCTCCTTCTGCTCGTCGCTGCCCCAGGCGAGCAGGATCGAGCACACCGGGCAATTGTTCACCGAGACGATCGTCGACGTGGCGCCGTCGCCCGCCGCGATCTCCTCGAGCACGATCGCCAGCGTACGGTAATCGAGTCCGGCGCCCCCCCAGCGCTCGGGCACGGCGATGCCGTAGCAGCCGAGCGACGCGAGGCCCTGCAGCGCCTCGGCGGGGAAGGTCGACTCGCGATCCCAGCGTGCCGCGTTCGGCGCGATCTCGCCGCGCACGAACTCGCGCACGGCATCGCGGATCATCGTCTGTTCTTCGGTCAGCAACATGTCCGCATCACCACGCGATCGCTTCGCCGCGGAAATCGTAGAACCCGCCGCTCGGGTAGGCGGCCGCATCGGCGAGCACGCGCCGCATGCCGGCGATGCTCGTCTCGCTGTCGACGTCGGCCTCGGGGCCGCCCATGTCGGTGCGCACCCATCCCGGGTGCAGCGCGACGACGCGCACGCCGCGCGGCGCGAGTTCGATGTGCGCGACCTTCGCCAGCATGTTCTCGGCGGCCTTCGAGAGCCGGTACAGCAGGCTGTTCGGCGTGCCTGCCGCCGAGATCGAGCCCATGCGGCTGGTGACGAGCGCGAGCGTCCCGGCGGCCGGCTCGAGCCGCTCGGCGAGCGTGCCGAGCAGCCGCAGCGGCCCGAGCACGTTGGTGTGCATCACCGCATCGAAGTCGGCGTTCGACGGCGGATGATCGACGCGCACCTGGCGCGGGCCGTGGATGCCCGCATTGACGATCGCGAGGTCGAGCGAAGCGCCGTCGCCGGACGTCGCATCGAGCGCGGCCGACAGTGCGTGCGCCGCGTCGAGATCGAGCACGTCGAGCCGGATGGGTTGCGCACCGAGCGCACGCAACGGGTCGGCGTCGCCGGGCGCTCGATGCGTCGCGCAGACCGTCCATCCCGCTTCGCAATACTGCTTCGCGAATTCGCGGCCGAGTCCGCGCGAGGCGCCGACGACCAAAGCGCGCGCCATCTCAGCGGCCCACGGCGCGTCGCGTCACCCGCGACGCATGAACTTTCGGCGCGTGCAGCGGTCGACGGGTGCAAACGCGCGCCGCGCAGACGCTCGACACCCGGATCTCGGGTGTTTTCGCGCGGGGAATGCGTTCCACGAACGAAAACGCCCGGTTTCCGGGAATCGGCGCGATTCGAGCGGCGGCGGCTACGCCGAACGGCCGCACGGCCGGCTCCTAGAGCATCTCGATCGCAACCGCCGTCGCTTCGCCGCCGCCGATGCACAGCGATGCGATCCCGCGCTTGCCGCCGGTCTTGCGCAGCGCGCCGATCAGCGTGACGACGAGCCGTGCGCCGGAGGCGCCGATCGGGTGTCCGAGCGCGACCGCGCCGCCGTGCACGTTGACCTTCTCGTGCGGCAGACCGTGCTCCTTCATCGCCGCCATCGCGACGACCGCGAACGCCTCGTTGATCTCGTACAGGTCGACCATCTTCGTGTTCCAGCCGGTCTTCTCGTAGAGCCGGGCGATGGCACCGACCGGCGCGGTCGTGAACCACTTCGGTTCCTGCGAATGCGTCGCGTGGGCCACGAGGCGCGCGATCGGCTGCACGCCCAGGCGCTGCGCGGTCGACGCACGCATCAGCACCAGCGCGGCGGCGCCGTCGGAGATCGACGACGAGGTCGCGGCGGTGACGGTTCCTTCCTTCAGGAACGCGGGCTTGAGCGTCGGGATCTTCGCGGGGTTCGCCTTGAAGGGCATTTCGTCCTTCTCGATCTTCGTCTCGCCCTTGCGCCCGGCGACGGTGACCGCGGCGATCTCCCAGTCGAAGCTGCCGTCGGTGTTCGCCGCGACCGCGCGACGCGTCGACTCGATCGCATACGCGTCCTGCTGCTCGCGCGTGAAGCTGTATTTCGAGACGCAGTCCTCGGCGAAGTGGCCCATCGCCTTGCCGCCGCCGACCGGCGTCTTCTCGTAGGCGTCCTCGAGCCCGTCGAGTGCCATGTGGTCGAACACCGTGCCGTGGCCGTAGCGGTAGCCGCCGCGGCCCTTGAGCAGCAGGTACGGCGCGTTGCTCATGCTCTCCATGCCGCCGGCGAGGACGACGTCCTGGCTGCCGGCGACGAGCAGGTCGTGCGCGAGCATCGCCGCCTTCATGCCGGAGCCGCAGACCTTGTTGATCGTGGTCGCGCCGGTGGACACCGGAATGCCGGCGTTGATCATCGCCTGGCGCGCCGGCGCCTGGCCCTGACCGGCGGGCAGCACGCAGCCCATGATCACTTCCTGCACCTGTTCGGGCTTGATGCCCGCGCGCTCGACGGCAGCGCGGATCGCGACCGTGCCGAGCTGGTGGGCGGCGAGGCCGGAAAGCTCGCCCATCATGGCGCCGATGGGTGTGCGGGCCGCGGAAACGATGACGACGGGGTCGCTCATGGAAATCTCCTTCGAGGATGTGGGTAAACGCGGTGACGGCAGCGCCCGACCCGATTCGTAATGGTACTCAGACGCTGGCCGGAGCGCGCGCGGGCGCACGGTGCCCTCGCGCAATGCGATGGCGAAGCCGCAGGTGCCCCGGATACGGGAAGACGTCGTCGAGCTGTCCGTTGCGGATTCGCTTCTGACGCTCCTGCCAGTACTCGGGTTCGAGCAGCTCGGCGTGGTGCTTCAGGAACGCGCGCCGGATGCGCGGGTCGCCGAGCAGGAAGGTGCCGAACTCCTCGGGAAAGACGTCGTGCGCGCCGACCGAATACCACGGCTCGGCCGACAGCTCGTCCTCGGGCGTTCGCGGCGGCGGAATGCGGCGGAAGTTGCAGTCGGTGAGGTACGCGACCTCGTCGTAGTCGTAGAAGACGACGCGTCCGTGCCGGGTGACGCCGAAGTTCTTGTACAGCATGTCGCCCGGAAAGATGTTGGCGGCGACCATGTCCTTGATCGCGTCGCCGTATTCGATCACCGCCTGCTCGAGGCGCTCGTCGTCGGCGCGCTCCAGGTACAGGTTCAGCGGAACCATCCGGCGCTCGATGTACAGGTGGCGGATCAGCACCGAATCGCCTTCCTCCTCGAGCAGCGAGGGGACGTACTTGCGCAGCTCGGCGAGCAGCGCGGGATCGACGCGGTCTTTCGGAAACGGAACGCCCGAGTACTCCCAGGTGTCGGCCATGCGCCCGACGCGATCGTGGAACTTCACCAGCTGGTACTGCGAGCGGATGAACGCGGCGGTGACGTCCTTGTAGCGCTTGTCGCGGATCACCTTGAACACGTACGGGAACGACGGCAGCGTGAACACGAGCATCACCAGCCCCTTGATGCCGGGCGCGATGACGAAGCGGTCGTGCGAATGCTTCAGGTGGTGCAGCAGGTCGCGGTAGAACAGCGTCTTGCCCTGCTTGTGGAAGCCGAGCATCGTGTACAGCTCGGATTCGGGCTTGGTCGGCATCAGCGTGCCGAGAAAGTGCACGTAGGCGCTCGGCACCGGCATGTCGACCATGAAATACGCGCGCGCGAAATTGAACAGCGCCTCGATGCGCTCGCTGCCGAACAGGATCGCGTCGAGGTACAGCCGGCCTTTCGAGTCGCGCAGGATCGGCACCGAGAACGGCAGCAACTCGCCGTCGTTGACGAAGCGCCCGATCAGGTACGCGCCCTTGTTGCGAAAGAACAGCGACCGCAGCACCTGGAGCTGGCAGTCGCTCGCCGCGACGAAATCGGGGCCGAGCTGCTCGCGCGCGGCCGCCGCGACCAGCGTCAGGTCGCGCTCGATGTCGACGAACGGGCACGCGAGCCCGAGGTCGACGATCATGCGCCGGGCCGCCCCGCGCCAGCCCTCGGTGAGCGGGTAGTAGACGCGGTAGCTGGTCGGCTCGCTCTCCAGGTAGCCGGTCGACACCGCGGGCCGCACGAAGATGAAGTCGTTGTGGAAATACGCGCGGTGCAGGATGTTGCAGCACACCGAGTTGAAGAAGGTCTCGGCGAGCTCGGGCTGGAAATGCCCGGCGAGCAGGCCCACGTATTCGCGCTTGACCTGCTGCCACAGGCGATCGTCGATCAGCCGCTGACCGCGTTCGCCGAGGGCGAACTCGCTCTGGATCTGCTCGACCGCCTCGTGCACGCGTGCGTCGTAGAACGCGATGCGGTCGCGTGCGAGCTTGCGGATCGCGTGCCAGTCGCCGCGCTCGAAACGCGCCTTGGCCTGCTGCGCGATGTAGCGCGACAGCGCGTAGTGCCGATCGAAGCCGGCTCGCATCGCCTGCGCGATCGCCGCCGGGCGATCGACGCGCGCGGGGGGGCCCGTCATCGCCGGCCTTCGCTCACGCCGTCTCGTTGAACAGCTCGCGGCCGATCAGCATGCGCCGGATCTCCGAAGTGCCCGCGCCGATCTCGTACAGCTTGGCGTCGCGCCACAGGCGGCCGGTCGGGTATTCGTTGACGTAGCCGTTGCCGCCGAGGCACTGGATCGCTTCGCCGGCCATCCAGGTGGCCTTCTCGGCGGCGAAGAGGATCGCGCCCGCGGCGTCCTTGCGCAGCGTGCGGACGTCGACCTTGCCCTCGCGCGAGCGGTCGCACTGGCGGCCGACTTCGTAGACGTACGCGCGGGTCGCCATCATCGTCGTGTACAGGTCGGCGAGCTTGCCCTGCATCAGCTGGAACTCGCCGATCGGCTGGCCGAACTGCTTGCGCTCGTGCACGTACGGCACGACGACGTCCATGCACGCGGCCATGATGCCCAGCGGCCCGCCCGAGAGCACCGCGCGCTCGAAATCGAGCCCGCTCATCAGCACGGCAACGCCGCGGCCGAGCCCGCCGAGCACGTTCTCGGCGGGTACCTCGCAGTTCTCGAACACGAGCTCGCCGGTGTGGCTGCCGCGCATGCCGAGCTTGTCGAGCTTCTGCGCGACCGAGAAGCCCGGCGCCCCCTTCTCGACGAGAAACGCCGTCATGCCGCCCGCGCCGGCCTCGATGTCGTTCTTCGCGTAGACGACGAGCACGTCGGCGTCGGGGCCGTTGGTGATCCACATCTTCGTGCCGTTGAGGATCCAGCGGTCGCCGCGGAACTCGGCGCGCAGCTTCATCGAGACCACGTCGGACCCCGAGTTCGGTTCCGACATCGCCAGCGCGCCGACCCATTCGCCCGAGACGAGCCGCGGCAGGTACTTGCGCTTCTGCTCCTCGGTTCCGTTGCGGTGGATCTGGTTCACGCACAGGTTCGAGTGCGCACCGTACGAGAGGCCGACCGACGCCGACCCGCGCGAGATCTCCTCCATCGCGACGATGTGCGCGAGGTAGCCGAGATCGGCGCCGCCGTACGCCTCGGAGACGGTCATGCCCAGCACCCCGAGGTCGCCCAGCTTGCGCCACAGGTCCGCCGGGAAGGTGTCGGTGCGATCGATCTCGGCGGCGCGCGGAGCGATCTCCTTCGCGGTGAATTGCTCGAGCGAGTCGCGCAGCATCGCGATGTCGTCGCCGAGGTCGAAGCGGAGTCCGGGGATCGTCGCCATCGTGTTTCGCTCTCTTTGAAAGGGGGTGGGAAGCCGTCCGCGCGCAGCCGGCGTCAGTCGACGACGCCGTCCCGGCCGCGGATCGTCATCACGGTGGCCGACATCGTCGATACGAGCTTCTCGCCGCCGTCGCGCGCGACCGCAATCGCGTCGCCCTCGGCGACGACGATCGTGCGGCCCGCCTTGCGCACGCGGCCGACGAGCCGCAGCCGTTCGCCGGCCGCGGGCGCCAGGCAGTTGAGCTTGAATTCGATCGTCAGCACGCCGGTCCCGGCGGGCATCACGCTGAGCGCCGCGTAGCCGCACGCCGAGTCGAGCGCCGTGCCGACGATTCCGGCGTGCACGAAACCGTGCTGCTGGGCGATCTGCTCGCGAAACGGCAGCACGATCTCGACCTCGCCGGCGTCGATGCGCACGAGCTCGGCGCCGATCAGCCGCATCGCCGGCTGGCGCGCGAAGCTCTCGCGCACGCGTTGCGCGAAGCCGGGAACCGGCGCGGCCGGGGCGTTCATCGCGTCGTTCCGGCCGCGGCGCGTGCGCGCGAAGGCGCCGGTGGCGCATCGCCTGTTTCGCCGCGCGCCGGGCGGCGCGCCGGCGCCTGCGCC
>JAKFES010000161.1:0-8379 GCA_036675585.1 Burkholderiaceae bacterium | reverse complement strand
CACGCCGGTGCAGCCGGTCGTTCCCGGGCGCGCGGCGCCCGCCGCCGCGACGCCGCCGGCCGCCGTGCCGGCCTCGCCCACCTCCACCCCGGCCGTGTCCGCGCCGGCCACCGAACCGTCGGCGGCCTCGAGCGCACCGCCCACGTCGCTGCAGATCACCCCGCCGGCGACGCCGGTGATGCAGGTGCCCACGCCGCCTCCACCGGCGATCGCGCCGCAGCCGCTCGCGCCCGCGCCCGCGCCCGCGTTCGTCGCACCGGGCGGCGTGCCGCCGGGCGACGCACGATGACGAGGACCCGGTTCGCCGCAGCGCTCGTCGCGGCTGCGTGCTCGCTGCTGCCTGCCGCGGGCGGGGCACAGGCGCCCGACACCTTCCACGGCCACCCGGTCGATCTGAGGCCGCGCCTGAACCTCGACGCTTCGGCCTGGCGCGAAGTCGCGCAGGACCGTGTCGTCGTCACGCTGTACGCCGAACGCGAGTCGCCGGCGCCTTCCGCCGGACAGGCGCAGGTGAGCCGGCTGCTCGCGCCGGTGCTCGAACGATTGAAGACCCTGCCCGAAATCGAGGTGCAGAGCGCCGGATATCGCACCGACCCGGTCTGGCACGAAAGCCGGATCGTCGGCTGGCGCACGCGCGGCGCGCTGCAGCTCACCGGCAAGCCGTCGGAATCGTTCAACGCGCTCGTCGGCGAACTGGCGACGTCGCTGAACGTGCAGTCGGTCGGGTACCTGCTCAGCCGCGAGGCGCGCCTGGCGATCGAGCAGGAGCTGATCGGGCAGGCGGTGCAGGCGTTTCACGCGAAAGCCGAAGCGGCGGCGCGCGCCCTCGGCTTTCGCGGATACGAGGTGCGCGAGGTCTCGATCGGCGGCTCGGGGCCGATCGGCCCCGAACCCGTTGCGAAAACCATGATGATGTCGCGCGCCGCGAGCGCCGACGAGGCGGTGCCGCTGCCGGGCGCCGAGGGCCGCACGACGGTGACGACGACGGTGAGCGGCAGCGTCGCGTTGACCCGCTGAGCGGCGGCGACGCGCGCGCCGGCGGCTACCAGGTGCCCGCGACCAGGATGTTGCGGTCGACCTTCTTGATGTCGCGCACGCCGCAGAACCCCATCGTGATGTCGAGCTCCTTGCGCAGGATGTCGAGGCACAGCGAAACGCCCGCCTCGCCCATCGCGCCGAGCCCGTACAGGAACGCGCGCCCAACGTAGACGCCGCGCGCGCCGAGCGCGATCGCCTTCAGCGCATCCTGCCCCGAGCGGATGCCGCCGTCGAAATGCACCTCGATGCGCCCGCCGGCCGCATCGACGATCGCGGGCAGCGCGCGGATCGACGACAGCGCGCCGTCGAGCTGGCGCCCGCCGTGGTTCGAGACGATCAACGCGTCGGCGCCGGTGGCGATCGCGGGCTCGACGTCTTCCGGGTCGAGAATGCCTTTCAGGATCAGCTTTCCGCCCCATCGGTCGCGGATCCACTGCACGTCGTCCCAGCACAGCGTCGGATCGAACTGCTGCGTCGTCCACGCCGACAGCGAGCTCAGGTCGTCGACGCCTTGCGCGTGCCCGGCGATGTTGCGGAACGTGCGCCGGGACGTGCGCAGCATGTTCATGCACCAGCGCGGCTTGGTCGCGAGGTTCACCAGGTTCGCCAGCGTCGGCCGCGGCGGCGCCGACAGGCCGTTGATGATGTCCTTGTGCCGCTGTCCCATCACCTGCAGGTCGAGCGTGAGCACGAGCGCGCTGCAGCCCGCCGCCTTCGCGCGCCCGATCAGGCGCCCGATGAAGTCGCGGTCGCGCATCACGTAGAGCTGGAACCAGAACGGCGCATCGGTGTTCTCGGCGACGTCCTCGATCGAGCAGATGCTCATCGTCGACAGCGTGAACGGAACGCCCGCCTTCGACGCCGCGCGCGCGGCGAGGATCTCGCCGTCGGCGTGCTGCATCCCGGTGAGCCCGGTCGGCGCGAGCGCGATCGGCATCGCCACCGGCTGCCCGATCATCGTGCTCACCAGCGTGCGGTTGTCGATGTCGACCGCCACGCGCTGGCGCAGCTTGATGCGCGCGAAATCGCTTTCGTTCTCGCGGTAGGTCGTCTCGGTCCAGGCCCCCGAATCGGCGTAGTCGTAGAACATCCGCGGAACGCGGCGGCGCGCGAGGCGGCGAAGGTCTTCGATGCAGGTGATCACGGGCATGGCGAGCACGATCCGGGTACGGGGCCGGGAGAACTATAGATCAGCCCGCCGCCTGCTCGAAGACGCGTCGCGCGGTACGGAACGCATCGACGCCGGCCGGCACGCCGCAGTACACCGAAAGCTGCAGGAACACTTCGGCGATTTCCTCCTTCGTCACGCCGTTGTTCAACGCGCCGCGCACGTGCAGCTCGAGCTCGTGCGGACGGTTCAGCGCCCCGAGCATCGCGAGGTTCAGCAGGCTGCGCGTGCGCCGGTCGAGTCCCGGCCGGTTCCATACGTCGCCCCAGCAATACTGCGTGACGAGTTCCTGCATCGGCCGGCTGAAGTCGTCGGCGGTCGCGATCGAGCGATCGACATATTCGGCACCGAGCACTTCGCGGCGCGTCTTCAATCCCTTGTCGAACAGTTCCTGGTTCATCGTCGTTCTCCTTTCGTCGTTCAGGTCGCACTCGCCTGCCGTACCGCGCGCGCCCAATCGTCCATCCGCGAGCGCGCACGCTCCCGGCTCATTGTGGGCGCGAACGTTCGCTGCGCGCGCCACAGCCGCGAGAGCTCGTCGGTGTCGCGCCACACGCCGGTGGCAAGCCCCGCAAGATACGCCGCGCCGAGCGCGGTCGTCTCGGTCACCTGCGCGCGCACGACCGGAATCCCGAGCAAGTCGGCCTGGAACTGCATCAGCAGGTCGTTGGCGCTCGCGCCGCCGTCGACGCGCAGCTCGGTGATCGGCTCGCCGCAGTCGCGCCCCATCGCGTCGAGCAGTGCGGCGCTCTGGAAGGCGATCGAATCGAGCGCCGCGCGCGCGACGTGCGCGACGGTCGTGCCTCGCGACAGGCCGGTGATCGCGCCGCGCACATCGGGCCTCCAGTACGGCGCGCCGAGCCCGGTGAACGCCGGCACGAACATCACGCCGCCGGCATCGGGCACCGAGGCGGCGAGCGCCTCGACGTCCGACGAGCGCTCGATCGCGTGCAGGCCGTCGCGCAGCCACTGCACGACGGCGCCGCCGATGAACACGCTGCCCTCGAGCGCATAGCGCCGAACGTCGTCGGGCTGCGCGGCGGCGGTCGCGACCAGCCCGTTGCGCGACGGCTCGAAGCGCTCGCCGGTGTGCATCAGCAGGAAGCACCCGGTGCCGTAGGTGTTCTTCGCCATGCCGGCACGAAAGCATGCCTGCCCGAACAGCGCCGCCTGCTGGTCGCCGGCGATCCCGGCGATCGGCAGCTCGGCGCCGAACACGCTCGCATCGGTCGTCGCGTAGCGATGACTCGACGCGTGCACCTGCGGCAACATCGACGCGGGAACGTCGAAGGCCGCGAGCAGCTCGTCGTCCCAGCAGCCGCGTCCGATGTCGTAGAGCATCGTTCGCGATGCGTTGCTCACGTCGGTCGCGTGCAACCGCCCGCCGGTGAGCTGCCAGACGAGCCAGGTGTCGACGGTGCCGAATGCGAGCTCGCCGCGCAACGCCGCTTCGCGTGCGCCCGGCACCCGGTCGAGCAGCCAGCGGATCTTGCTCGCCGAGAAATACGCGTCGACGACGAGCCCGGTGCGCTGCGCGACGAGCGGCGCGAGCCCGCGCGCGCGCACCGCCTCGCAGATCGGCTCGGTGCGCCGATCCTGCCAGACGATCGCGTTGTGGATCGGCCGGCCGGTGCGGCGCTCCCAGACGAGCGTCGTCTCGCGCTGGTTGGCGATGCCGACCGCCGCGATCTGCCCGGCGTCGATGCCGGCCGACGCGATCGCCTCGCGCGCGGTCTGCAACTGCGTGTCGCGGATCTCGAAGGGGTCGTGCTCGACCCAGCCGGGCTGCGGGAAGATCTGGCGGAACTCGCGTTGCGCGACCGAACGGATCGAACCGCGCGCGTCGAACACGATGCTGCGCGAGCTCGACGTTCCCTGGTCCAGCGCCAGGACGTATGGCATCGCCCGTCTCCCGAGGATTGCGATGCCGCTATTCTGGCGGCGTATTGCCGATCCATCCGAACCGACCCGCCGCAGGAGGGGCGACGATGAGACCCGACGACGGCACGACCGGCCTCGATTCGCTGTTCGCCGCGCAGCGCGAAGCGCATCGGCGCGAGCCCTTCCCCGACTGGCCCACCCGGCGCGCGCGCCTGCAGCGGCTGCTGCGGCTGCTGCGCGAGAACGAAGCCGCGATCGAGAACGCGATCGACCTCGATTTCGGCGGCCGGCCGCGCATGGAAACGCAGATCGCCGAGCTCTATCCGTCGATCGCCGCGACACGCGCCGCACTTCGCTCGGGGCGCCGATGGATGCGCAGGCGCCGCGCTGCCGTGTCGAAGTGGTTCCTGCCCGCGCGCGCGTTCGTCGTCCCGCGTCCCGTGGGCGTCGTGGGCATCGTCGCGACGTGGAACTATCCGCTGTTCCTCGCGATCGCGCCGCTGGTCGACGCGCTCGCCGCCGGGAACCGCGCGATGATCAAGCCCTCCGAGCACGCGCCGGCGTTCGCGGAGCTGCTCGAGCGGCTCGTCGCCCGGCACTTCGCCGCGCACGAGGTCGCGGTCGTCACCGGCGGCCCGGAAACGGGCGCCGCGTTCACCGCGCTGCCTTTCGACCATCTGGTGTTCATCGGGTCGACCGAGGTCGGGCGCAAGGTCATGCGCACGGCCGCCGAACACCTCACTGCGCTGACGCTCGAACTCGGCGGCAAGTCGCCGGCGATCGTCGCACCGGGTTATTCGATCGATCGGGCGGTCGCCCGGATCCTCGCGGGCAAGCTGCTCAACGCGGGCCAGACGTGCATCGCGCCCGATTACGTGCTCGTGCCGCGCGCGCAGCTCGAGGCTTTCGCGCAAAGCGCGCGCGCGCGTGCGCGTGCGATGCATCCGCGCGGGCTGGCCGACCGCGCGTACTGCAGCATCGTCGATCGGCGCCAGTACGCACGACTCGTCGGCTACCTCGACGAGGCCGCCGCCGCGGGCACGCGCGTCGTCGAGCTGTTCGCCGGCGACACGCGCGACGACACCGCGCATCGGCTCGCGCCGACGCTGCTCGTCGATCCTGCGCGCTCGCTCGCCGTGATGCGCGACGAGATCTTCGGTCCCCTGCTGCCGGTGCTGCCCTACGACGACGTCGACGACGCGCTCGCGTTCGTCGAATCGCTCCCGCGCCCGCTCGCGCTGTACTGGTTCGACGACGACGCGCGCCGAGCGCGCAGGGCGATCGAGCGAACGCACGTCGGCGGAGCGTGCATCAACGACACGCTGATGCAGGCGGCGCAGGAAGCGCTGCCCTTCGGCGGGATCGGCCCCTCGGGGATGGGCCATTATCGCGGGCAATGGGGCTTCGACGCGTTGAGCAAGCTCACGCCGGTGTTCCACCAGTCGCGCTGGCACGCGATGAACCTGTTCGTGCCGCCGTACCGGCCGATCACGCACGTGCTGCTCGACTGGATCAAGCGGTTCTGAGCGACGCTGCACGCACGCGCCCGGCGCGCCCGGCTCCTACGCCTCGCGCTCGCGCCACCGCGCCGGCGCCACGCCGGTCGCCCTCTTGAATGCCCGGCTGAACGCGGCTTCCGATTCGTAGCCGACGGCCGCCGCGACGCGCTTCACGCGCGCAGCCCGGTCCGACAGCATGCCGGCGGCCAGCTGCATGCGCCACGCGGCGAGATACTGCATCGGCGGGTGGCCGACGACGCGGGCGAAGCGCTCGGCGAGCACCGAACGAGACGCGTCGACGCGTGCGGCGAGCGCCGGCAGCGTCCAGGCGCGCGCCGGTTCGGCATGCAGGCTCGCCAGCGCACGCGAAACGAGCGGATCGGACAACGCAGCGAGCCAGCTGCCGGGGAGCGCACCCGCGGTGTCGGCCTGGCGGCGCAGCAACTCGACGAACATCAGTTCGCTCACGCGAAGCAGCGCCTCGCGAGCGCCCGGGCGCGGGGCCTGGAGCTCGAGCAGCGCGAGATCGACCAGGTGACGGATCGACGCGCTCGCGCCGACCGCGCCGGGCATCCGCAACATCGGCGGCAGCGACGCGAGCAGCGGATTGAACGGCTGCGCATCGCAGCCGAGAAAGCCGCAGAGAAAGCGCGTCGCCCCTTCGTCGGCGCCGTCCCCGACGTGCCCGGGTCCTGCGGCGACGACCGGCGACATCCGCCCGGCCGCCATCGTGCGAAAGAACTCGATCGAGCCGCGCTCGCCGCAATGCGCGACCGCGCGACGCGGATCGGCCAGGAAATACGGGTCGCCGTGCGCAACCACGAAAACGTCGCCCTCGTCGAGCCGCACCGCGGTTCGCCCCTCGAGCCCGGCCCAGCACGACCCGCGCACGACCACGTGGTACGAAACGACGTGCCGTGCCCCGGGCAGCACGACCGGGGCGATGCGTGCGGCGCGCGGCGCCGACGTCTCCCAAGGGGTCGATGCTTCGACGAGGAACAGCATCGCGCCGGTCAAGCGCACGCATCGCAGCAGGTCGGACAGCACGTCGAGCGCGGGGCCTGGCGCCGGCGCCGCGGTCGCGTCGCCCGCGCGCGCACGCCGCGGCGGCATGCCGGACGCTGCGGCATGCGTTCCGGAACCCTGGTCATGGAACCTGCTCACGACGCCGTCGATCATAACGCCAGGGTCCACGTGCCGGCACGGCGGGCTCTCGATGAACGATCCACTCGACCGGAGAGAGGCCATGAGCGAACTGCAAACCCTCGAGTCGCGAGGACAGGTGAGCGGCGATGCAGCGGTGCTGTACGAACGCTTCTTCGTGCCCGCGCTGTTCGGGCAATGGACCGATCGCATGCTCGATGCGGCCGGCGTCGGAACGGGTGCACGGCGGGTTCTCGACGTCGCGTGCGGAACCGGCGTCCTGGCGCGCGCCGCGGCCGCGCGACTGGGCAGCACCGGAGAAGTGATCGGCCTCGACCCGAATCCGGCGATGCTCGCGGTCGCGCGCGAGCGATCGCCGAACATCGAATGGCGGTCCGGAAAAGCCGAACGCATCGACCTCGACGACGCAAGCTTCGACGCGGTGACGTGCCAGTTCGGGTTGATGTTCTTCGACGATCGCGAGGCCGGGCTGCGCGAGATGCACCGGGTCCTGCGTCCCGGCGCCCGGCTCGCGGTCGCCGTCTGGGATTCGCTCGAGCGCTCGCCGGGCTTCGACGGGCTCGCCCGACTGCTCGACCGGATCGTCGGACGCGCCGCGGGCGACGCATTGCGCGTGCCGTTCTCGCTCGGCGATCGCGACACGCTCGCCGCGTCGTTCCTTCGCGCGGGAATGCCCGACGCGCAGATCTCGACGCACCCAGGTACCGCACGCTTTCCATCGCTCGAATCGTGGGTGCGAACGAACGTCCGCGGCTGGGCATTCTCCGATCTCGTCAGCGACGAGCAGCTCGACGCGCTGATCGCCGCCGCGCAACGCGAACTGTCGGCGCTCGCCGACAGCTCCGGCGAAGTGGTGTTCGACGCGCCGGCGCACATCGTCGTCGCGACGAAGGCCTGAGACCGACGCGACCCGGCGGGGCGGGCACGCCGGCCGCCCCGCCGCGGCGGCTTCAGCCGCCGATGCGACCTCCATCCGCACGGCGAACGACCACCGTCGCCGAACGCGGGCGTCCGGCGGCGGCTCCGTCGGGCCAGCGCGAGAACCGGGTCGGATCGCGTGCGATGTCGTTGTCGTCGTACTTCGAACCGTCGGGATGCACCGGCGCGTTCGGGTGGCTGCCGACCTCTCCCGGATGCTGGATGTTCACGAACATCGTGCGCTGATCGGGCGTGAAGGCCAGGCCCGTCACTTCGCACCCGTCGGGTCCGACGAGGAACCGGACGAGTTCGCCGCGGTCGGGGTCGGCGACGAGCATCTGGTTGTTCCCCTGGCCGGCGTCGTCGCCGACGTTGGAGAAGTTGCCGTCGCTCTGGACAGCGTGCGTTCGACGATCTGGTCGCGGTTCGGGCTTCCCGAAGGATCGACCGCGCAGTCGTCTGCTTCGATTTTCATGTTCTCGCTCCGATGCAGGCGGATCGGCCCGCCGCCATGCCAGGAACCTAAGAGGACGGTTCGGTTGCGGCAGCGATGCAGCCCGGCGCCCCCAGCCACCGCCTGCTTTGCGATACTTCGCTTCTCCCATCGTTTCGCAACCCGGAGCCGGGGTTCGACTCGGCAGCCCCGCCCGCCCCATTACCGATGCCCGGAAATCGCTTGCTGGCCGCCGTCGATCTCGGCTCGAACAGCTT
>JAKFES010000050.1:0-8471 GCA_036675585.1 Burkholderiaceae bacterium | reverse complement strand
CGGCTCGACCAGGCGCACGGCGAGATCGGGCGCGAGCGCCTTGGGCAGCCGGCGCGGCGCGCGCGGCGCGCGCACGCCGCGCACGGGGTTCGCCCGCAGCGTGCCGTCGTGCGCGAGCCAGTCGAAGAAACCGCGCCACGCCGACAATCGCCGGGCGATCGTGCGCCCGGAGATTCCGTCGCGCGCGCGGGCGGCGACCCAGCGGCGCACGTGCTGCTCGCCGAGCGCGCTCCACGCCGGCTCTTCGTGCGGAGGCTCCGGTTTGGCGGCGAGCGAGCGCGCGAGCGCGGCGAGCGCCTCGAGGTCGATCCGGTAGCTCGCGATCGTGCGCGGCGAATACCCTCGTTCGCCGGCGAGCAGCGCCAGGTAGCGCTCGATCGCCGGCGATGCGCGATTCACTCGGCGAGCCTCGACAGCGCGGCGCTCGCGGTTTCGGCGATGCGCTCGAGAAACGCCGTGCCCATCCCCGACTGGAAGCGCTCGGGATCGGGCGAGCCGAGAACGACCAGCCCGAAGGCCTTCGGGTCGACGCCCTTGCGCAGCGGCAGCAGCGCGATCGAATGCGTGGCCGCGCCACCTTCGGGCAGCCACGTCGCCGCGTGGAAATCGGAGTTCGGGCCGCAGAACGGCTGCTTCATGCTGTTGGCGAGCGTGATCGCGTCGACCGCGACCGGCTGGGCACACTCGAGCCCGATGTAGCCGTCGCGCAGCCCCCACAGGCGCATGGCGACCTGCGGTACCGAGAAGATCGTGCACAGTCCGTCGACGACGATCTCGGGCAGCTGCTGCGGCTCGGCGGCGAGCAGCAGCCGGCGCGTCCAGCGATTGAGCTTCTCGGCGATCGCGTCGTTCTCCTGGCCGATGCGAACGAGCTCGGCGAGCTTCATCTCGTAGACGCGCAGTTTCTCGCGCAGCACTTCGAGTTGTCGCTCGTGCAGCGAGATCGCGCGGCTGCCGTGCGGGTGCGGAACCGTGATCGAACCGAGGAGCTCGACGTGCGCCTCGAAGAACCCGGGGTTCTCCAGAAGATAGCGCGCGACGTCGTCGGAACTGCAGGAAGATTGGGTCATTCGGAGTCCGTTTCGAAGAGCGCCGCGCAATCGATCTCGCCTTCGAAGACCGTTCGCACGGGGCCCGTCATGAATACGTGGGCGCCGTCCCACGCGATCTGCAGCATCCCGCCGCGCGTGTGCACGTCGACGGGCGAGCGCAGTCGGCCGCGGCGAATGCCGGCGAGCGCCGCCGCACAGGCGCCGGTTCCGCACGCCAGCGTCTCGCCCGCGCCGCGTTCCCAGACGCGAAGGCGCAGGCGCGTGTCGGACACGACCTGCGCGTAGCCGGCGTTGACGCCGCGCGCGAAGCGCGGCGAATGCTCGATGCGCGGCCCCTCGTCGTGCACCGGCGCCTCGTCGACGGCGTCGACGAACTGCACCGCGTGCGGATTGCCGATGGACACGAGCGACGCCCAGCGTCGGGTGCCGTCGACGTCGAGGGCCCATTCGACGTCTTCGCCCGCCCGGCGCGATTCGACGCCGTTCGCGTCGAACGCCACCGCATCGGGCCCGAAGGCCGGCACGCCCATGTCGACGCGGACGCGCCCGTCGTCCTGGATCGCCGGCTCGATCAGGCCGCCGAGCGTCTCGACGCGGATCGTGCGGCGGTCGGTCAGGCCCCGGTCGTGCACGAAGCGCGCGAAGCACCGTGCGCCGTTGCCGCATTGCTCGACCTCGGCGCCGTCGGCATTGAAGATCCGGTAGCGGAAATCGGCGTCCTCGCGCTGCGCGGGCTCGACGAGCAGGATCTGGTCCGCGCCGATCCCGCGGTGCCGGTCGGCAATGCGCCGCCACTGGCCGCTGGTGAACCGTACCTGCTGGCTCACGCCGTCGATCACGACGAAGTCGTTGCCGGCGCCGTGCATCTTGGTGAAGCGCAGTGTCGTCGCTCGATCCATCGGCCGATTATCGCCGATCGCCCGCGCGGTACAGACCGGGCTCGCCCGGCGGGCGCGTCTTGAAGCGGCGATGGCTCCACAGGTACTGCGCGGGCATCTCCAGAACGCGCTCCTCGATGAACGCGTTCATCCGCCGCGTCGCTTCGCGAAGGTCGTCGCCGGGAAACGCTTCCCACGCCGGATACAGACGAACGACGTACCCGTCGTCGGTCATCCGCGTGACGCAGGGAACGACGACGGCGCCGGTCAGCCGCGCGAGCCGCGCGACCGACGTGACCGTCGCGGCGCGAACGCCGAAGAACGGAACGAACAGCGCGTCGCGCGCACCGAGGTCCATGTCGGGCAGGAAATAGAACGGCGTACCGCCGCGCAGCGCGCGCACGGCGGCGCGCAGCCCGTCGGTGCGCAGCACCATCGAGGCGCCCGGCAGGCGTGTGCGCCCGCGCGTCATCGCCGCGTCGAACACGCGGTTCTTCTGCTTGGCATACATCGAGACGATCGGCGTCTCGAAGAACATCCGCGCCCCGCCCGCGTCGCAGCCGACGAAATGCGGCGCGAGCAGGATCACCGGCTTGCCGCGATGCCGCTCGTAATGCTCGGCGCCCTCGAGCCGGCACAGCGCGCGCACGCGCGTGATGGGCCCGTACCAGAGGATGAAGCGGTCGACGAAGCTGCGCACGAAGTAGCGGAAATGCGCGCGCGCGACGGCGACGCGCCGCTCTTCGCTCCACTGCGGAAAGCACAGCTCGAGGTTGCGCAGCGTCACGCGGCGCCGGTCGGGCGCGAGCCGCCAGGCGAGCGCTCCGCCCCGGTTGCCGAGCACGCGCAACGCCGGGTACGGCAGGGTCGAGATCGCGCGCAGCCCGGCCAGCCCGACCCGGGTCAGCGCGTCAACCAGCACCGCCGCTCCCGTTGGCCGGCATCGCCGGCGCGCCGGTGCGCGGCGTCGCCCGCGACGGACTTCGATACCGGTTGTATCCCCACAGGTATTGCGCCGGGTGCCGCAGGATGCACTGTTGCAGCTTCTCGTTGAGCGCTTCGGCGCTCGGCGCCTCGCGCATCGGTTCCAGTTGCAGCCGCCAGCCGGCCGGACGCGAAACGCGCTCGCAGATCGCGACGACGACGCGCGCGCCGGTCTGCTCGACGAGCCGCTCGGGCAGCGTCATCGTGTAGGCGGGTTCGCCGAAGAACGGTGCCCAGCGCCCCTCGCCGGCGGTCGGCACCTGGTCGGGCAACAGGCCGACGGCACGCCGCTCGCGCAGCGCGCGCAGCAGCGCGCGCAGCCCGCCGAGCGTGGGCGGCACCGCGCGCATCGCGTCGCGCTCGCGCACGAACGCGACCAGCGGACGCAGCCAGGCCTGGCGCGGCGGCTTGAACAGCACAGTGATCGGCGCGCGCGTCGCGTACCAGCGCGCGGCGACGTCGAAGGCCCCCAGATGCGGCGTGACGAAGAGCACGCCGCGGCCGGCGCGCTCGGCTTCGTCGAGCACCTGCAGGTCGTCCTCGGCGCAGACGACGCGCGCGGCGACCTGGGCGAGCGGTCGCGTCCACACCCAGGGCAGCTCGCCCATCGTGCGCCCCGCCTCGCCGGCGACGCGCCAGCGCATCGCCGCCGAATCGAGCCCGGCGCGGTGCAGGTTCGAGCGGATCTTTCGCCGGTATCCGGGCGACGCCGCGTAGGCGATCCAGCCGAGCAGCGCGCCGAGCGCGCGCGACGAGCGCAGCGGCAACCGACCGAGCTGGCGCAACAGGGCCAGCGCCAGGCCGCCGCGTTCGGCACGGGGGGACATCGGCAAGGTCGTCATCGCAATGGGGGCGCCGCCACTCGGCGAGGCGCGAGCCTACCTTATAATCACCACGCCGCCGAGTTAATGGGACAACTTGCGGGGCGGCGAAGGCGCCCTGGGCGTCTGCAAACAAAACCCGCTAAAGCGTCGCCGCTTCTCGAAAGCCGGCAGCGCCGCGCGACCGGCGGTCCGGGCGCGCGTAGTCCGCCTCGACAGGAGAGAAGCCTTGACCAGCGAATATCTGTTCACCTCCGAATCGGTGTCGGAAGGCCATCCGGACAAGGTCGCCGACCAGATTTCCGACGCCATTCTCGATGCACTGCTCGAACAGGATCGACTGTCGCGCGTGGCCGCCGAGACCCTGTGCACGACCGGGCTGGTCGTGCTCGCCGGAGAGATCACCTCGAAGGCGAACGTCGACTACAGCCAGATCGCGCGCGAAACGCTGAAATCGATCGGCTACGACAATACCGAGTTCGGCATCGACCATCGCGGTTGCGGCGTGATGGTCGCCTACGACAAGCAGTCGCCCGACATCGCGCAGGGCGTCGATTCGGCGGGCGACGACAACCTGGACCAGGGCGCGGGCGACCAGGGGCTGATGTTCGGCTACGCGTGCGACGAGACGCCCGAGCTGATGCCGGCGGCGATCTACTATGCGCACCGGCTGGTCGAGCGGCAGTCGCAGCTGCGCAAGAACGGAACGCTGGCCTGGCTGCGTCCCGACGCGAAATCGCAGGTCACGCTGCGCTACGCCGACGCACGCCCGCAGTCGGTCGACACCGTCGTCATCTCGACGCAGCACGCGCCCGAGATCGACCAGGCGAAGATCCGCGAAGCGGTGATCGAGGAGATCATCAAGCCGGTGGTTCCGCCCGGGATGCGCGAGGGCAACGTTCGCTATCTGGTCAACCCGACCGGCCGCTTCGTCGTCGGCGGTCCGCAGGGCGACTGCGGGTTGACCGGCCGCAAGATCATCGTCGACACCTACGGCGGCTCGGCACCGCACGGCGGCGGAGCGTTCTCGGGCAAGGATCCGTCGAAAGTCGACCGCTCGGCCGCCTACGCGGCACGCTACGTGGCGAAGAACATCGTCGCCGCCGGCCTCGCGCGTCGTTGCCTGGTGCAGTTGTCCTACGCCATCGGCATCGCCCGCCCCACCTCGATCATGGTCACGACGCAAGGCACCGGTGCAATCGCCGACGACAAGCTGTCGGCGCTGGTGTCACGGCATTTCGACCTGCGGCCCAAAGGCATCGTCCAGATGCTCGACCTGCTGCGGCCGATCTACCGCAAGACCGCCGCATACGGCCACTTCGGACGCGACGAACCCGAGTTCTCGTGGGAGCGCACCGACAAGGCCGAAGCGCTGCGCGCCGACGCGGGCGTGTGACGCCCGGGCGGGCGTTCGCGTCCGGCGCCCCGGGCTGACGCCGATCAAGCCGACCGCGTGCCGGCTCTGGTCCAATGAGCGCATGTCGCCACTGCAAGCCGTCACCCGCCTGATCGAATGCCCGCTCGGCCGCGCGGGGCTCGCCGCCGAGCTGGGCAATGCCCTCGCCGGCGAGACCCGGCTGTCGATGCGCACCCGGCTCGGGCTCGTCGCAATGGCGGTACGCCTCGAGTCGGGCGAAGGCGTCTGCAAACCCGACTGCCCCCCGGGCGGGTGGATCGACTCGCTCGCGCGCGCCGCCGAACGCGACGAAGCGAGCGCGCTCGAGGCGCTGGTCGCCTGCGCGCCGCAATTGCGCGCCGCGGTCGCCCGCGGCAGCCGGCAGGCCTGCGCGCTCGCCGCGGCTGCGCTGCTCGAGCTGCTGCGGGCCCGGCTGCACTAACCGCCGCGAACTCGTCGCGCCGGACTCGCTACGGCGAGAGCCGTTGCCGTGACCAGGCGCCCGACGCCTGGCGCCGGTACGCGAGGCGGTCATGCAGCCGCGAAGGCCTTCCCTGCCAGAACTCCCAGTAGTCGGGGACGAGCCGGTACCCGCCCCAGTGCGGCGGACGCGGCGGGTGCAGCCCGAACTTCAACCCGAATTCGGCGGCACGCGCAACGAGCGCCCCGCGCGAGGCGAGCGGACGGCTCTGGTCGGACGCCCACGCGCCGATGCGCGACGCGAGCGGGCGCGAGGCGAAATACGCATCGGACTCGGCGCCATCGACGCGCCCGGCGCGTCCTTCGATGCGAACGACCCGCTCGAGCTCGACCCAGTGGAACTGCAGCGCCGCGTGCGGGTTCTCCGCCAACTCGCGCCCCTTGCGACTTTCGTAGTTGGTGTACCAGACGATGCCGCGTGGGTCGAAGTCCTTGATCAGCACGATGCGCGTCGATGGGCGCCCGTCGGCGCCGACGGTGGCGAGCGTCATCGCGTTCGGCTCGGGAACCGCCGCGCCGATCGCCTGCCCGAGCCACTCGCCGAACTGCTCGAACGGGTCTGCGCGCGCATGCGTCTCGTCGAGTTCGCCGCGCTCGTAGTTCCTGCGCAGCTCGGACAGCTTCGTCATCGCTGCAGTGTAGCGCGGCGCTCCATCGACGCGGGCCGGGCGACCTTCCGTCGGCCCGCCGCGCTCGCCGCTGTTGCATCGACGTCCAACGCGTGGACGGCGCTCGGGGTCGTGGCTATGCTCGTGCCCACCCGAACCGACGTCGACACATGAACACGCCTTTCGTTGCCGATCTCGAGGAGATCGTCTATCCGACGACGTCGGACGTCGCCGAAGGCGACCTCTACCGCATCGATGCGCGCCGCGTGCTCGCCGGAATGTTCGTCGCCGAGCTCGACCGGCCGTGGGGCGACACGCCGTTGCCCGACTCCGGGCTGCTCGTCGAGAGCGACGACGAACTGGGCGCGATCCGCAAGCATTGCCACTGCGTGCGGGTCGACCCCGCGCGCTCGCTGCCCGGAATGCTCGACGCGATCAAGGCGGCGGCGGTGCTGTCGAACGACCACCTGCTCACGCTCGCCGGGGATCCCTTCGGCGACGAGCCGGACGCGGGGACGCCCTCGCCGGCGTCTTCGCGCGCGCAACGTCGTCGCCGGGGCGTTTCCCGGCGCGACGCGTCGTGGCGGGACGAAGCGCCGCCGCCGGCGGCGCGGCGCGACGACGTGCATCCGACGAGCGAAGGCCGCGGCCGCGTCCGGGCGCTGCTCAAGATCGCGAACGAGGGGCGCGTCATTCCCGAGCGCAGCGGCGCCGTCGCGCGGCTGCGCGGCTGGTTCTCCGGGGGCGGCACGGACGCCGCACGCAAGCCGCGCAGTCTCGAGGAGTTGCGCGCACGCTGGGGCGATGCCATCGGCGCGGTGGAATACGAGGAATCGCCGCCGATCCGCGACTCGCTTGCCGAGGCGCGTGCGGCGCACGCACGGCTCGTCCTCGCCGCCGACTCGGTCGTCGCGCAGGTTCGCCAGGGCGCGACCCCTGCGCTCGCGGCGCTCGACGACGCCGCCGGTGCCTTCGTCGACACCCTGCAGCGTGCGCCCGACGCGCTGCGCTGGGCCGAGGCGGTCTATGCGCAGAACGCGCCGAGGCCGAACCCGGCGGCGGCGGTCGCGCTGAATCTCGCCGGCTTCGGCCGGGCGCTCGGCATGCCGGCCGCCTCGCTGCGGGAACTCGCGCTGATCGGCGTGCTGCTCGATCTCGGCAAGGCATTGCTGCCGCGTGAGCTGCTCGAGCAGCCCGGCGTGCTCGCGCCGCACGACTTCGCGCTCGTGCAGCAGCACGTGACGATCGGGCTCGACCTGCTCGAACGCGGCGCTGCGCTCGCGCCCCCCGTGCTGCGCGCGATCGGCGAGCATCACGAACGGCTCGACGGATCGGGCTACCCGCGCAGGCTGCGCGGCGACGAGATCGGCCTGTACGGCCGGATGGCCGCGATCGTCGATGCGTTCAGCGGGCTGACCGCGTTGCGCGCGTATGCGAACCCGCTTTCGGTCGAGGATGCGCTGTCGGCGCTGAACGAGTGGGCGGGATCCCTGTTCTGCCCCGATCTCGTCGAGCGCTTCGTGCTGTCGATCGGACTGTTCCCGATCGGCACGCTGGTCGAGCTGTGCAGCGGCGAAGTCGCGGCGGTCATCGACCGTCCGCGCGGAACGCGTTCGCATCCGAAGCTCGTCGTGATGACGGGCGCCGACAAGGGACCGCTGCGGCCGGTGCGCGACCGGACCGGGCGCCAGGATCCCGAGGAGGTCTACAGCGGTGCGTCGGTGCGGATCGCGCGCGGCCTGCCGTGCGGCGTCTTCGGGCTGCGCCTGCCCGACTACTATTCGCGCCCGCCCGAGCGCTGAACCCACGCAGGCGCCACCAGCCGACGCTTGCCGTCGAAGGACCTGCGCACGCCGGGCTCGTCGAGCCGCGTGCGATCCCACAGCTTGCACGTCACCTGCTCGTGCTTCTGGTCGAGCGCCTCGCAGTAGTTCGTGTACTCGCACACGAACACCTCGCGGCCGTTTCCCGAGCGCACCTTGGTGAACCAGTCGGGATCGGCGAGGCTCTGGCGCGCAAAGCCGACGAAGTCGGCGTGCCCGTCATCGAGCAGCCGCTCGGCCTGCTCGAAACCATGCACGCCGCCGGCGACGACGACCGGCGTGTCCAGGCCGGCCGCGCGCACCGCGGCACGGATCGCCGAAGCCGCCGGAACGTTTCGCCCGTACGGGCCGCGCTCGTCGGACGTGCGGTGCGGCATGCATTCGTAGCCGCTCGGCCCCGTGTACGGATACGCCGCCGCACCGATCGCC
>JAKFES010000159.1:0-8518 GCA_036675585.1 Burkholderiaceae bacterium | reverse complement strand
GACGTTCGTTGCGAGCATCGCAGGGAACCCCCGCGCGGCGGGGGGCTGCGCGCCGAAGCGCCCGCGGCAGGCGGCGCGCGCCTTTGCACGCACCGACCGACCGGTCACTGGAGATCGAGCCAGACTTTCTTCAATCCGGGGTCGTCGGGGTCGGTCTGCACCGAAAAGCCGAGCGACTGCATCAGCCGCATCATCGGTGCGTTCACGGCGAGCACGAAGCCCTCGATGCGCAGCAGTCCCTGCTTGCGCGCCTGTTCGACGATGGCGGTCATCAGCGTCGTCCCGAGCCCCTGGCGCTGGACGCGATCGGCGATCGCGATCGCGAACTCGCAGCTCCGGCGATCCGGATTGAGCAGGTAGCGCACGACGCCGATGATCTCCTCGTCGTCGGCGCCTTGCGTCTCGTCGGGCACCGCGACGAGCGCGAGCTCGCGGTCGTAGTCGATCTGCGTGTAGCGCACGAGCATGCGCGGCGTGAGCTCGTTCAGCGCCGAGATGAAGCGGAAATAGCGCGACTGCTCCGAGAGCCCGCGCGTGAAACGCTGCAGGCGCTCGCCGTCCTCGGCCTGGATCGGCCGGATCGTGTACGGGCGACCGTCGCGCAGCCGGCAGCGGCGCACCAGCTGCGACGGGTACGGCATGATCGCCATGTGCGCGTAGCGGCGCTGGTCGTTCGGATCGCGCACGCGCCCGCCGAAGTCGGCCACCGCTCGCGCGTCGACCGCGATCGGGCCGCCTTCGTCGGCGATGATCGGGTTGATGTCGAGCTCGGCGAGCTGCGGCAACTCGCACACCATCTCCGAGACACGAACGAGCAGCCGCTCGAGCGCGTCGACGTCGATCGCCGGTGCGTCGCCGTATTCGCCCAGCGTGCGTGCGACGCGTGTGCGCGCGATCATGCTGCGCGCGAGAAAGCTGTTCAGCGGCGGGAACTCGAGCGTCGTATCGCGGTGGATCTCCACGCGTTTGCCGCCGGTGCCGAAAGCGATTACCGGCCCGAACAGCCGGTCGCGGAAAACCCCCACGTACAGCTCGCGTGCGTGCCGGCTCAGCTTCATCGGCTGCAGCGTGACTCCCTGGATGCGGGCATCCGGCCGCGCCTGGCGCACCGCCGCGACGATCGCGTCGAACTGCTCGCACACCTCGGTCGCGTTGCGCACGTTGAGCACGACGCCCCCGACCTCGCTCTTGTGCGCGATGTCGGCCGAGCTGACCTTCATCGCGACCGGGTAGCCGATCTCGTCGGCCGCGGCCACCGCCTGCTGCCGGTCGGTCGCCAGCAGCGTGCGATTCACCGGGATGTCGAACGCCGCGAGCAGCTCCTTGGACTCCAGCTCGGTCAGCACCTCGCGGCCCTCGTCCGATGCGGCCTGCAGGACGGCACGCGCGCGCGCGACATCGGGTGCCTCCAGGTCCGACAGCGAGCGCGGCGTCTGCTGCAACAGAAGCTGGTTCTGGTAGAACGTCGCAACCGTGGAGAAGGCATCGACTGCCGCCTCGGGCGTACGGAACACCGGGACGCCGGCGGCATCGAGCAGCGCGCGCAGCGGACGCGTCGAATTGTCGCCCAGCCAGCAGGCGAACAACGGCTTGCCGAGCGTGCCGGCGATGCGCGCGACGCGCTCGGTGATGCGCGCCGCATCGACCCCGCAGAACGGCGACATCAGCACGAGCATCGCATCCGACCCGGGGTCGTAGGCGATCGATTCGAGCGCGTGCGCGTAGTCGTCGGCGCTCGCCTCGAGTCCCAGGTTCAGCGGGTTGGCGATTTCCACGGCGGGCAATGCCGCGGCGAGCCGGCGCTGCGTCGGCGGCGTGTACGGCAGGAGCCGGATGTTGGCGAACCAGGCCTGGTCGGATGCGAGCACGAGCGGCCCGTTGCCGTTGCCGACCATCGCCAGGCGCTTGCCGAGCGGCCAGTTGCGCGAGGCGAGATACCGCACCGCGGTGAACAGCTGCGTGAACAGCCGCACCTGCACGGCGCCGGCCCGGCGGAAAGCGGCGCTGTAGATCGCGTCGCCGCCGACGATCGCGCCCGAATGCGTACGCGCGGTCGGCCGCGCAGCCGCGTCGCGACCGCCCTTGAGCACGACGACCGGCTTGACCGAAGCGAGCGCGCGCAGCGCGCTCATGAAACTGCGCGAATCGCGCACCGCCTCGAGATACACGACGACGGCCTTCGTCGGCGCGTCGTTGGCGAGGTAATCGAGCACCTGCGCGATGTCGACGTCGAGCTCCGCGCCGAGCGAGACGGCGAGCGAGAAACCGATCGCCGTATCGCCGGCCCAGTCGAGGATCGCGCCGCCGAGCACGCCCGACTGCGAGACGAGCGCGACGTTGCCCGGCGGCGGAAGCCCGCCGAGCCGGCCGACGTTGAGCCGGCGCGGCGGGCGGGCGAAGCCGAGCGTTCCCGGCCCGAGCAGGCGCATCCGTGCCGCACGCGCGACCGACGCGATTTCCGCCGCCATCGACTCGTCGGGGCATTCGCACAGCACGAGCGCCGCACGCGCGCCGATGCGCGCCGCGAAGCGCATCGCGGCGAGGGCGTGCGAACGCTCCACCGCCAGCACCGCGAGGTCGAAGGCGGCGCCCGGTGCGCCGGCGTCGGCGACGTCCGGGGCGGCGGGTTCGTCCGCTGCCGGCATCGCGCCGGTGCCGTCGACGGCATCGAGCACGTAGCGCCGGACGGCGGCCTTCGATTCACGCAGCGGATTCTCGAGCTCGGCCACCCACGGCCGCGGGTCGCCCGCCGCGACGATCAATGCGATGCGCGACGGATCGAACAGCGAAGTCAGCGCGTGCAGATGTTCCACGGCGACGCCCGCATTCCCCGCGCTCAATCGAGTCCGATCAGCGCACGCAGATGCAGCTCGACGCAGCGTGCGAGCGCCGCGAGCTGGTAGCCGCCTTCCAGCGTCGACACGATGCGGCCTTCGCAATGCGCGTCGGCGAAACGCGCGATCTGCGCGCTCATCCAGCCGTAATCCTCATCGCGCCAGCCGAGGTGGCTCATCTCGTCCTCGCGGTGCGCGTCGAACCCGGCCGATACGAAGATCATCTGCGGCGCGAACGCACGCAGCCGGGGCAGCCAGCATTCGAGCACCGCTTCGCGCAACGGCGCGCCGTCGCTGTACGGCGCGAGCGCGACGTTGCACATGTTCGGCCCGCGCGGCGTATCGCCCAGGAACGGATACAGCCTCGACTGGAACGTCGAGACCATCAGCACGCGCTCGTCGCCCGCCAGGATGTCTTCGCTGCCGTTGCCGTGGTGCACGTCGAAATCGACGATCGCGACGCGCTGGAGCCCGAGCGCTTCGAGCGCATGCAGCACGCCGATCGCGATGTTGTTGAAGAAGCAGAAACCCATTGCGCGCGAACGCTCGGCATGGTGCCCGGGCGGGCGCACCGCGCAGAACGCCCGCTGGTATTCGCCGCTCGCGACCAGTTCGGTCGCACGCACGACGGCGCCCGCCGCATGCAGCGCCGCGCGCCAGGTATGGGCGTTCATCGCGGTGTCGGGATCGATCTGCGTGTAGCCCTGGTGCGGAGCGCTCGCCTGCAACTCCAGGATCAGCCGCATGTCGTGCGCCCGGGCGATCTGCTCGACGCTCGCCTCGGGTGCCTCGATCGTGTCCAGGTGCTCGATCACGCCGCGCAGCAACAGCCGGTCCGCGATCACCGAAAGCCGCTCGGGGCACTCCGGATGGTGCGGCCCCATCTCGTGCAACAGGAAGCTGGGGTGCGTGAGGTACGCGAACTTCATGCGGGGCTCCTCCAGCAGGCACTGTAGCGCACGGTGCCGCGGTAGACTGGCCTCGCGCGCGGCGCCCGGTTCCGCCGCGCGAATCGCTGCCGTCGCCACCCCCCGTCCGAGATGCCCGACGCCTTCACCGGACCTGTCGCGCGCCTGATCACGCTGTGCCTGCTCGCACTGGCCGCGCTTGCCTCGTGTGCGAGCCTGCCCGCACCCGAGCCGCGTGCGACCTCGCGGGCGTTCGCGTACCCCGAGCAGACCGCGCTCGGCCGGCTCGTTCTCTCCCGTGCGCCGGGCCCGAAGGTCTCGGGGGCCCGCCTCCTCGTTTCGGGCGAGGACGCGCTCGGCTCGCTGGCCACGCTCGCCCGGCGTGCCGAGCGTTCGCTCGACCTGCAGTACTACATCGTGCGCAACGACGCATCGAGCCGGACGCTGCTGCGCGAAGTGCACGCGGCCGCCGTCCGCGGCGTTCGCGTGCGGGTGCTCGTCGACGACCTGAACACCGCCGGCAGCGACGAGAGCCTGCTGTGCCTCACCCGCCACCCGAACATCGAGCTCCGGCTGTTCAATCCGCTTCCGGCCGGGCGCTTCTCGACGCTCACGCGCGTGCTCTCGTCGCTCACCGACGTCGAGCGGATCAATCAGCGGATGCACGGCAAGATGTTCGTCGCCGACAACGCGATCGCGGCCACCGGCGGACGCAATCTCGGCGACGAGTATTTCGTGCGCAGCCCGAAAAGCAATTTCGTCGATCTGGACGTCCTCGTCGCCGGGCCCGCCGTACGCCGGATGTCGGCGACCTTCGACCGCTTCTGGAACGACCCGCTCGCCTATCCGCTCGCGCAGGTCGTGCGCGACGAGCCGCGCTGCGCCGGGCCCGTCTCGGCGACGCCGCAGGCCGAGGTCGATGCGGACGGCGAACGCGTCGAGGCGCCCGACTCCACGCCCGTTCCGCCGAGCGCGCTCGCGCGCGACCTCGCCGCGGGGCGGCTGAAGCTGCACTGGGTCGACGTGCGCGTGCTCGCCGATCCGCCCGAGAAGATCGGCGGCGAGGCGGCGACATCGTCGACATCGATCGCCGACGACATGACCCGGCTGCTCGGCTCGGCACGCAGCGAACTGATCCTGATCACCCCGTATTTCGTGCCCGGCGAGCACGGGACGGAACTGATCCGCACGCTGCGCGACCGGCGCGTACGGGTTCGCGTGCTCACCAACTCGCTCGCGTCGACCGATGCGCCGGTCGTGCACACCGGGTACGCCCGCTACCGTCGCCAGCTCGTCGAGATGGGCGTCGAGCTCTACGAGCTGCGCAACCAGCTCGGCACGCCGCGCTCGCAACTGGGCAGCTTCGGCTCGTCGCTCGCGAGCCTGCACGCGAAGGCGGTCGTCGTCGATCGCCGGACGGTGCTCGTCGGATCGATGAACCTCGATCCGCGTTCGCAGTTCCTGAACACGGAGATGGGGCTGGTCATTCCCGACGGCGAGATCGCGGCGCAGCTGGTCGGCCTGTTCGACGATGTCTCGCGCAACAGCAGCTACCGGATCGAGCAGCGCGAGGACGGCACGCTGCACTGGGCGGGCGGGTCGCCCAAGGTGCCCGATGGCGACGCCCGCGAGCCGGGGGCGAGCCCCGGATTGCGCCTGCTGATGTGGCTGCTGACGCCGTTCGCACCCGAGGAGATGCTCTGAACGCGCGCCGGCGGGTGGAGCGGGTGAAGGGAATCGAACCCTCGTATGCAGCTTGGGAAGCTGCCGTTCTGCCATTGAACTACACCCGCGAACACGGCGATTCTACCGTGACGCGCCGGGGCCCGGCCGTGTCGGTCGGCTTTACACCCTCTGCTCTCCGATCGTTACTTTCGCCCGAAAAGATCTATTTGGCATAGATCTTGCGGTAGCAAACGTGCTGCCAGCCCGCGCAGCGTCGCTTCGAAAAGGAGAAAAATGCTCGCTCGAGTTCTGGTCGGTGCTGCCTGCGCCGTCGCGCTATCCGCCGCGTACGGCTCGCCTCTGCTCGTCAGTTACGACGACTTCCACTACACGGGAACGGTCACCCGCTACGCCACGCTCGCCGACGCGCAAGCCGCGACGAACGCGCTCGCCACCGCATCGATCACCACCGCCACCAACCAGACCCGCACGACGCTGCCGAACGCGCGCGACGGCCAGGTGTATTTCGCTTCGGATGCCGCGGGCTACGATCCGGTCGATCTCGCGTACTTCTCCACCGCCTGGTACTTCACGACGGACCCGGCCAACGGCAACGGGTGGGGGAACCCGAACAACACGAACACCGGCTTCGTGCAGTACTACGACGCAAGCGCGACGCCGGTCGTGAGCGGCGGCTGGCTCGACGCCAACACGCGCTTCGTGCTCGACGTGAGCGGCGGCGACGGCGATTCGTTCAACCATGCCCGGCTCTGGGCCGCCGCGGCGGAGGGGGGCGAGGCGGGCAACACGGCGGGCACGTTCCTGGCCTTCCAGCTGAACCTCGTCGCCGACTTCGCCGCACCCGCCGCACTGGACGACGCGACCGGGTGGTACACGACGCTCGCGGCGCCCACCGCGCTGTCGGGCAGCGCGAGCGGAATCTTCCAGAACGATTCGACGACCGACCCGTCGCTGAACGGCTTCTACACGTTCGACTTCGCGTTCGCGAGCGGCAGCTGGGCGTCGCAGAACGAGGCGACCTGGAACAACGGGCAATACACGCCCCAGTCGTTCTTCGCCGCGCCGGGCGCGACCGTGCCGGTGCCCGGAACGCTGGCGCTGCTGGGCCTCGCGCTCGCAGGGTTCACGCTGACGCGTTCGGGTCGAGACTAGAAGCGGCAATCAGTACGGGCGAGCGCCCGCCCTGCCCGGCCGCGCCGCAACGCGGACCGGGCGAAAGCGCGCGTGAGACAATCGCTCTCATGCAAACGATCGTCGTCAACGGAGAGCCGCGGCCGCTGCCGGCTCCGGCCACGGTCTCGACCCTGATCGATGAACTCGGACTCGCCGGCCGACGCATCGCGGTCGAACGCAATGGCGAGATCGTTCCGCGCAGCCTGCACGAACGCGAAACGCTGCGGCCCGGCGACCGTCTCGAGATCGTCGTCGCGGTCGGCGGCGGCTGACCGCCGCCGCGAATGCCCCGACCCGCTTTTGCTCCCTCTCCCGACCCCGGCAACACCATGAACACCTCGGATCCGCTGACCATCGGCCGCCGCCGCTTCGAATCGCGCCTGCTGATCGGCACCGGCAAGTACCGCGATTTCGCGCAGACGCGCGAAGCGGTCGAAGCGAGCGGCGCGCAGATCGTCACCGTCGCGATTCGCCGCACCAACATCGGGCAGAACGCCGGCGAGCCGAACCTGCTCGACTTCCTGTCGCCCGAGCGCTTCACGATCCTGCCGAACACCGCCGGCTGCTACAGCGCCGACGACGCGGTGCGCACGCTGCGCCTCGCGCGCGAGTTGCTCGACGGGCACTCGCTCGTGAAACTCGAGGTGCTCGGCGATGCGCGCTCGCTGTACCCGAACATGCCCGAGACGCTGAAAGCCGCCGAGACGCTCGTTCGCGACGGCTTCGAAGTGATGGTCTACGCGAGCGACGACCCGATCCAGGCGAAGCGGCTCGAGGAGATCGGCTGCGTCGCGGTGATGCCGCTGGCGTCGCTGATCGGCTCGGGGATGGGCATTCTCAACCCGTGGAACCTGCAGCTGATCCTCGAGCAGGCAACGGTGCCGGTCATCGTCGACGCCGGCGTGGGCACGGCTTCCGATGCGGCGATCGCGATGGAGCTCGGCTGCGCGGGGGTGCTGATGAACACGGCCGTTGCCGCCGCGCGCGACCCCGTGCGCATGGCGGGGGCCATGCGCAAGGCGGTCGAGGCGGGACGCGAAGCGTTCCTCGCCGGACGCATGCCGAAGAAGCCCTATTCGGCGGCGCCCTCGTCTCCGACGCAGGGACTGATCGCGCCCGCCTCCGCCCGCCCGTGACGAGCCTGCCGCCGGCGCATCCGCACATCCGCAGCTTCTCCGGGCGCCGCGGGCATTTCACCAGCGGGCAGCGACACGCCTACGAGACGTTGCGCGAACGCTGGGGCGTTGCCTACGACGCCGCTCGCGTGCTCGACGCCGCCGCCGCGCATTCGCTGTTCGGCCGCGACGCGCCGCTCGTCGTCGAGATCGGCTTCGGCATGGGCGAAACCACGGCCCGCATCGCCGCGGAAGAACCCCACCACGATTTTCTCGGCATCGAGGTCTACCCGGCCGGCGTCGGCGCGTTGCTGATGCGCATCGAGGCGCAGGCATTGCCCAACGTTCGCATCGTCCAGCACGACGCGGTCGAAGTGTTCCGCGACATGCTCGCGCCCGATTCGCTCGAACGCGTGCAGATCTTCTTTCCCGATCCGTGGCCGAAGAAGCGCCACCACAAGCGCCGGCTGATCCAGCCGCCGTTCGTCTCGCTGCTGGCGAGCCGGCTGCGCCCGGGCGGAACCGTGCATTGCGCGACCGACTGGGAGGCGTACGCGGTGCAGATGCTCGACGTCCTGTCGCGCGAGCCGCTGCTCGAGAACACCGCCGGGGAGAACCCCGCCGGGGACGGCGCTCGCGCGACGACGATCGGCGAGACGGCCGCCGAGTGCACCGGCTTCGCACCGAGGCCGCCGTACCGGCCGCTCACCCGCTTCGAGAACCGCGGACTGAAGCTCGGACACGAAGTCCGCGACCTCGTGTTCCGCCGGCGCGCGAGCGCCGATCGCACCGCGTAGGCTCG
>JAKFES010000259.1:0-8608 GCA_036675585.1 Burkholderiaceae bacterium | reverse complement strand
GGTCGAGGCGGTCATCGACGCGGTGGTCAAGGCCGCGCGCACCGGGCGCATCGGCGACGGCAAGATCTTCGTCTCCGACATCGAGCAGGTCGTGCGCATCCGTACCGGCGAGACGGGCGAAGCGGCCGTCTGAAGGCGCGCGGTCAGCGGTCGAGCGCCGGCGGCACGTCGTCGCGCGGCCGGCCGTCGCCGAGCAGGCGGCGCATGCCGCGCGCGACGGCCACCAGCAGCAGCACGGCCATCACGAGGAACGCGAGCAGCGCGAGCAGGAACAGCAGCGGGTGTGCGAGCGCGAGCCACAGCCCGCCGATCACGCCCGCATCCTCGCCGACCGAGACGGCGAAGTTCGAGAACGGCTCGGGCGACGTGTTGACCGCGGCGCGGGTTCCCGATTTCGCCAGATGCGTCGTCGCGGTCAGCGTTCCGCCGAGCAGTGCGGCGGCCAGCGTCACCGCCGCGCCCGAATCGCCGAACACCGCCGCCGCGAGCGCGGCGCCCGCCGGGATTCGGATGAAGGTGTTGACCGCGTCCCACGCGCTGTCGATCCACGGAATCTTGTCGGCCGACAGTTCGACGACGGTCATGAATCCCGAGGCGCCCAGCACGAGCGGATGCGCGAGCAGCGCGAGGTGCTCGGGAAGCGGCCACCAGCCGAGCCGGCCGAGCAGGCCGAGAATGAAGACGACGAGATACAGCCGCAGACCGGCGCCCCACGCGAGCCCGGCAGCGAGCGCGAGCTCGGGCAGGTGATCGACGAGCGGCTCGGGCAGCAGCGCGAGCCATTCGGCGGCGAACCCGTTCATCGCACGCGCGCGACGGCGCGCAACGTCGACGCCGCGCCCTCGGCTACACTCGATCGCATCGGTACTCCCGGATCGAAGCGGTGACGACGCGTCCCGACCCCAGCAGTTCCATTGTGCCAGCGCGCGAAGCCGAAGGGCCGGCGGGCGGGGCGGGGCGCGTCGGCGCGGTCCTGCTTGCCGCCGGCAGTGCGGTGCGCATGGGCGGGCCCAACAAGCTGCTCCTGCGCATCGACGGCGAGCCGCTCGTGCGGCGGGCGCTGCGCGCGTTGCAGGCGGTGCCGATCGGACATCTGGTCGTCGTGCTCGGCCGCGACGCGCAGGCGGTGCGCATGCAGCTCGACACGTTCCCGGTGCGCGCGTTCTGCCGCGTCGAGCCCGGGTGCGACCAGCAGGTGTCGGTCGACACGGGTCTGCGTGCGCTGCCGGCAGGACTCGACGCGATCGTCATCGCGTTGTCGGACCAGCCGCTGGTCGACGCCGACGACGTGCGCTGGCTGCTCGCGCGCTGGCGCGAGCTCCCGGCGGGAAGCGCCGCGATTCCGTTTCACCGCGGCCAGCGCGGCAACCCGGTCGTCATCGCCGGCGCGATGCGCGACCCCGTCCTCGACGCAGGCCCGGCGATCGGCTGTCGCGGCTACCTCGCCGCCCACCCCGCCCAGGTGCACCGCATCGAAGCCCCCAACGACCACTTCGTCGTCGACCTCGATACGAAAGAGGACGTCGAGGCTTTGGCCAATCGAGGCATTCGGCTCGACCCGCCGCGCGCCGACCCCGCGTAGCCGGCCCGGCCCCCTTCACCCTTCCCCCTTCACGCCAAGAGCACAACCACCGCTCCGCCCCCGCCGTCGTTCGGCCGGGCCTGGCAGAACGCGAGCACGTCGCGGCGCTGCACGAGCCAACGCGGCACTTTCGCCTTGAGCACCGGCTCGCGTCCGATCGAGCCGAGCCCCTTGCCGTGGATCACGCGCACGCAGCGCCATTCGCGTCGTTGCGCTTCGTCGAGGAACGCCGCCAGCGCTTCGCGCGCTTCGTCGACGCGCAACCCGTGCAGGTCGACCTGCGCGCGCACCGTCCATTCGCCGCGGCGCAGGCGCCGCACGACGTCGGGGCCGACCGAGGCGCGCCGGTACGACAACGATTCGTCGGTCTCGAGGTGCTGCTCGATTCCGATCTCGTCGGACAGCGACGCGAGCAGGGCTTCGCGTTCGTCGATCTCGCGCTGGCGCGCCGCCGCCGGGAGTCTGGGTCGCGGCGGATCGACGCGTCCGGTCGGCGCGAGCGGGACGACGTCGGCCACCGCTTCGCGGAAGACGTTCGCCTCGCGCGCCTGCGCGCGGGCGCTGCGCTCGCGCTCGATCGCCTCGCGGCGACGCGCTTCGCGGTCGGCGCGCAGCTGGCGGCCGAGGGCTTCGAGCGCTTCGAGCCCGTCGAGCCGCCGGCGCGCCGGTGCGCGGTTCATTGCCCCGACAGCGCCTCGAGGTAGCGCTGTGCGTCGAGCGCGGCCATGCAGCCGGTGCCCGCGCTCGTCACCGCCTGGCGATAGACGTGGTCCTGGACGTCGCCGGCGGCGAACACGCCGGGCACGCTCGTGCTCGTCGCGTCGCCCTGCAGTCCGCCGCGGGTGGCGATGTAGCCGTTGTGCATCTCGAGCTGGCCGGCGAACAGCGACGTGTTCGGCACGTGGCCGATCGCGATGAACACGCCTTGCACGGGAATCTCGGTTTTCTCTCCGGTGCGGTTGTCGACCAGCCGCACGCCGGTCACGCCGCTGTCGTCGCCGAGGATCTCGTCGAGCTGGTGGAACCAGCGGATCTCGACGCTGCCGGTCTCGGCGTCGCTCGCTTCGGTGCGTGCGAGCAACCGGTCCGAGAGGATCGGCTCGGCGCGAAAGCGGTCGCGTCGATGCACGACGGTGACCTTGCGCGCGATGTTCGCCAGGTACAGCGCTTCCTCGACCGCGGTGTTGCCGCCGCCGACGACGACGACGTCCTGTCCGCGATAGAAGAAGCCGTCGCAGGTGGCGCAGGCCGAGACGCCGCGCCCCATGAACGTTTCCTCGGACGGCAGCCCGAGATACTGCGCCGACGCCCCGGTCGCGATGATCAGCGCGTCGCACGTGTATTCGCCCGCGTCACCGACGAGCCGGATCGGCTTCTCGCCCAGGTGCGCCGTGTGGATCTGATCGAAGACGATCTCGGTGCCGAAGCGCTCGGCGTGCTGCTGGAAGCGCGCCATCAGCTCGGGCCCCTGCACGCCGTCGGCGTCGGCCGGCCAGTTGTCCACGTCGGTGGTCGTCATCAACTGCCCGCCCTGCGCCAGGCCGGTGATCAGTACCGGTTGCAGGTTGGCGCGCGCGGCGTAGACGGCGGCGGTGTAGCCGGCCGGCCCGGAGCCGAGAATCAGCAATCGTGCATGGCGAGTGGCGGACATGAGCGGATGAACGGGTGGTTCGTTGTAAAAAACTCAATGAATCATCTACTTAGAGCATGATTCTTGGAGTGTTGCGTGATCTTTGGCACGGGTAGGGCAGAATTATAGGGGGGCAGCGCCTGTCGGCAGCCGCTCCGTCGTTCAACGAGAGGTGGGTATGGCTCACGAAGAAAACAAGGCGTTCCTGCGCAGGGTACCCTTGTTGTCCGGCCTGAACGAGCAGCAGCTCGAGTCGCTCGCAGCCGGAAGCGCGCGTCGCAATTTCCCGAAAGGCCGCACGATCGTCGCCGAGGGCGAGCCCTCGCAGTCGCTGTACATCCTGCTCTCCGGACGCGCCAAGGTGCAGCGTTCGGATTCGGAAGGCAAGGAGGTCATTCTCGCCGTGCTCGGTTCGGGCGACTTCTTCGGCGAGATGAGCCTGATCGACGAGGCGCCGCGCTCGGCGAGCGTCATCACGCTCGAATCGTGCGACTTCATGTCGATCGCCAAGGAGAACTTCAAGTCCATGCTGCTGCAGAACAACGACATGTGCATGGCCGTGATGCGCGGGCTCGTGCGCAGGCTGCGCGAGGCCGACCAGAAGATCGAGACGCTGGCGCTGCTCGACGTCTACGGCCGCGTCGCGCGCGTGCTGCTCGATTTCTCCGAGCAGATCGACGGCGAGCGGGTCGTTCGCAACCGGCTGCCGCGGCAGGAGATCGCCAAGATGATCGGCGCCTCGCGCGAGATGGTTTCGCGCGTGATGAAAGGCCTGGAGATCGACGGCTACATCGTTCCGATGCCCGAAGGCAGGCTGATGCTGCGCGAGAAGATCAGCTCCTACATCAGCTGATGCACGAGCGGATGAAACAAGTTCGCGGATGGCCAGAATGACGGCGGCAACGGCTTCGTCGCGCTCCGCACGCAGGGATGCGTCGCGCAACGCGGGCAACGATTTCGGCATTCCCGAACGCGCGTTGCGCCTGCTGCACGAGGCGCGCTGGATCGCGATGGCCGCGCTCGGCATGTTCCTGCTGCTGATCCTCGCCAGCTACGACAAGGCCGATCCGGGCTGGTCGCACGCGGTCGCCGGCCAGGCGCTCTCCAACGCGGGCGGGCGCGTCGGCGCATGGTTCGCCGACCTGCTGCTGTATCTGTTCGGCCTGAGCGCGTACCTGTTCGTCGCGTTGCTGGCGGTCGCCGTGCTGCGCGGTTTCCGCGCGCTGCGCTCGCCGGCCGGCGAACGCGCCGATTCGCATCGCTTTCCGTGGGAACGCTGGCTGGGCTTCACGCTGCTGCTGCTCGGCTGCGTGGGGCTCGAATCGGCGCGGCTGCACACGCTGCGCGTCGACCTGCCGATGGGTCCGGGCGGCATCGTCGGCGCGCTGCTCGCCGACCCGATGTTCGTTGCGCTCGGCGCGGTCGGCGGAACGCTGGCACTGCTCGTGATGGTCGCCGCCGGCTTCAGCCTGTGGTCGGGCTGGTCGTGGCTGACGATCTTCGAGCGCGTCGGCTACGCGCTCGAGTGGCTCGTGCAGCGAACCCTCCAGGCGATCGCCGCGTGGAAGGATCGGCGCATCGGCGAGGTCGCGGCCACCGTTCGCGACGAGCAGGTGCAGGTCAAGCGGCGCATCCTCGACGACGATCCGGAGCCGGTGCGCATCGAGCCGCCGCTCGCGCGCATCGAGCGTTCGGACCGCGCGGAGGCCGAGCGGCAGACGGTGCTGTTCGTCGACCTGCCGGCCGACACGCAGCTGCCGCCGATCGCGCTGCTCGACGAGCCGCCGGTGACCACCGAAACGGTCTCGGCCGAGACGCTCGAGTACACCTCGCGGCTCATCGAGAAGAAGCTGTCCGACTTCAACGTCGCGGCCAACGTCGTCGCCGCGTATCCGGGGCCGGTGATCACGCGCTACGAGATCGAGCCCGCGACCGGCGTGAAGGGCGCGCAGATCGTCAATCTGTCGAAGGACCTGGCGCGCGCGCTGTCGCTCGTGTCGATCCGCGTCGTCGAGACGATCCCGGGCAAGAACCTGATGGGGCTCGAGCTGCCGAACGCGCGCCGCCAGATGGTGCGCCTGTCGGAGATTCTCGCCTCGCAGGTCTACGCGACCAGCGCCTCGCCGGTTACGCTCGCGCTCGGCAAGGACATCGCCGGGATGCCGATCGTCGTCGACCTGGCGAAGATGCCGCACCTGCTCGTCGCGGGAACGACCGGATCGGGCAAGTCGGTGGGCATCAACGCGATGCTGCTGTCGCTGCTGTACAAGAGCGATCCGTCGCAGGTCCGGCTGATCCTGATCGATCCGAAGATGCTCGAGATGAGCACCTACGAAGGCATTCCGCACCTGCTCGCGCCGGTGGTCACCGACATGCGCCAGGCGGGCAACGCCTTGAACTGGTGCGTCGCCGAGATGGAGCGCCGCTACCGGCTGATGAGCAAGCTCGGCGTGCGCAACCTCTCGGGCTACAACACCCGGATCGCCGACGCCGCGCGGCGCGAGGAACTGATTCCGAACCCGTTCTCGCTCACGCCCGACACGCCCGAGCCGCTCGCCGCGCTGCCGCAGATCGTCGTCGTGATCGACGAACTGGCCGACCTGATGATGGTGGTCGGCAAGAAGATCGAGGAGCTGATCGCGCGGCTCGCGCAGAAGGCGCGCGCGGCCGGCATTCACCTGATCCTCGCCACGCAGCGCCCGTCGGTCGACGTGATCACCGGGCTGATCAAGGCGAACATCCCGACGCGGATCGCCTTCCAGGTCTCGTCGAAGATCGACTCGCGGACGATTCTCGACCAGATGGGCGCCGAGTCGCTGCTCGGGCAGGGCGACATGCTCTACCTGCCGCCGGGCGGCGGCGTGCCGATGCGCGTGCACGGCGCCTTCGTCGCCGACGGCGAGGTCCACAAGGTCGTCGAGCACTGGCGACAGCTCGCCGATCCGCAATACGTCGAAGGCATTCTCGAGGGCGGCGTCCCCGAGGAGGTCGACGCGGGCAGCGCAGTCGGCTTCGGCGGTCTGTCGCAGACGCTCGCCGAGGCCGGCGTCGACGGCGAGGCCGACGCGCTGTACGACCAGGCGGTCGCCGTCGTCGTCAAGCATCGCCGTGCGTCGATCTCGCTCGTGCAGCGACATCTGCGGATCGGCTACAACCGCGCGGCACGACTGCTCGAGCAGATGGAGCGTTCGGGGCTGGTGTCGGCGATGGCGACCAACGGCAATCGCGAGCTCCTCGTTCCCGTGTCGCAGGACGAGTGACGACGATGCGGGGGCGCCCGACGCCGCTCGCGCACCCGCGCCGGCGCACGCACGGCACGGGCAGGCGGCACGCGTTGCTGCGCGCCGCCTTCGCCTTGCTGGTCGTCGCGTCGACCGCGCTGCAGGCGCCGGTGCGCGCACAGTCGGCGCAGGCCCCGGCGGGCGCGCCCTCCGAAGCGCCGGTCCACGTGCAGCCGCTGGAGGCGCCCGCGCAGGCCGCGGCGCGGCCGAGCGGGCTCGATCCGTTGCGCGAATTCCTTTCGGGCACGCGCTCGGCCCGCGGCACGTTCACCCAGCAGGTATTGCGCGACGGGCGCGTGGTCGAGTCGAGCAGCGGGCGCTTCCTGTTCCTTCGCCCGGGGCGCTTTCGCTGGGAAGTCGAGCGGCCGTTCGAGCAACTGCTCGTCGCCGACGGCGAACGGCTCTACTTCCACGACCGGGACCTGAACCAGGTGACGGTGCGCCGCCTGCGCGAAGCGCTCGAGTCGACGCCGGCGGCGATCCTGTTCGGCTCGGCGGATCTCGACGGCGGGTTCACGCTGCGCGAGCTGCCGGCGCGCGACGCGATGGCCTGGGTCGAAGCGCTGCCGCGCAACCCCGAAACGGGGTTCCAGCGCATCGAATTCGGCTTCCGCTCGGGCCTGCCGGCGGTGATGCAGGTTCAGGACGCGTTCGGGCGCACCGTGCGTTTCGAGTTCCACGACGTGGTTCGCGACCCGGCGCTGGGCGCCGAATCGTTTCGCTTCGTCGCGCCGCCGGGGGCCGACGTCGTCGAGCAGTGACCGGCGTGCCCGGCTTGCCCCGCGGACCCGTGGCGCCGACGCGCGAACCCCGCACACATCCCGCGTAGAATTTCGCCGATGACAACCGGCTCCCCGACGGCTCGCGCGCCGCGCCGCGACGACGTGCGCGTCATCGCCGTGGTCGCGCTCGCGCACGGCCTGTCGCACTTCTCGCAGTTGCTGCTCGCGCCGCTGTTTCCGTGGCTGAAGGACGCGTTCGCGCTGTCCTACGCCGAGCTCGGCCTGCTGATGACGATCTTCTTCGTCGTCTCCGGAATCGGGCAGTCGCTCGCCGGGTTCCTCGTCGACCGCGTCGGCGCGCTCCCCGTCCTGCTCGGCTCGATCGCGCTGTTCGCGCTCGCCGCCGGGGTGTTCGCGCTGAGCGGCGGCTACCTGGCGCTCGCGTTCGGCGCCGTGCTCGCCGGGCTCGGCAATGCATCGTTCCACCCGGTCGATTACTCGATCCTGAACACCCGCGTCGCGCCCGGACGAATCGGGCACGCGTACGCGGTGCACGGGGTCTCGGGCAACCTCGGCTGGGCGGCCGCGCCGGTGTTCCTGGTCACGATCACGCAGTTCGCGGGCTGGCGCGCGGCGTTCGCTGCCGCCGCGCTCGTCGCGCTGGTCGTGCTGGCGATCGTCTGGTGGCATCGCGATGCGCTCGAGTCCGCGGCGCAGCCCGCCACCGCCGCGGTCGCGGACGGCGCCGCGACGGGCACCTTCGATTTTCTCCGGCTGCCGGCGGTCTGGCTCGGTTTCGCGTTCTTCTGCGCCTTCGCTTTCGCGCTCGGCGGCGTGCAGAGCTTCGCGCCCGAAGCGGCACGGCAACTGCACGACGTTCCGATCGAAGCGGTCGCGTGGTGCCTGACCGCGTACATGCTCTCGAGTGCCGCCGGCACCTTGCTCGGCGGTTTCATCGCGAGCGATCCCGAGCGCGCCGAACGCGTGATCGGCGCGTGCTTCGGCGCGGCCGCGCTGCTGGCGCTCAGCCTTGCCTGGCTGCCGTGGCCCGGCGTGTCGGTGCCGTTCGTGTTCGCCGCCATGGGGATCGCCGCCGGCATGGCGAATCCGTCGCGCGACATGCTGATCCGGCGTGCGACGCCGCCCGGTGCCACCGGCCGCGTATACGGAGTCGTCTATTCCGGGCTCGATCTCGGCATGTCGACTTCGCCGCTGCTCTTCGGGATGGTGATGGACGCGAACGCGCCCCAGCTCGTCTGGGTCGGCATCGCCGCCGCGCAGGGCGCACTGATCTTCGGCGCATTCCGGGCCGGTCGTGCGACGCGGCCGCGCGGTGTCGCGGTCGAAGCCGTCTGAGGCGGCCGGCGCGCAGCGCGCCGGCTCGCCGCCTGTC
>JAKFES010000109.1:0-8697 GCA_036675585.1 Burkholderiaceae bacterium | reverse complement strand
GCTTCGAGCCCATCCGCGACGACGCTCGACGCGCCTGCCGCGCCCGACGCAAGCGCAGCGGCGCACGCGACGGCCCCCGGACCGGCCACCGCCGAGCCGGCGGCGCCCCCCGATGCGCACGCGCGTCGCCTGTGGTCGCAACACTTCGAAGCGCTGCTCGAGCGTCACAAGCGCTATCCGCAGCAGGCGCGACGCATGCGCCAGCAGGGCATCGTGACGGTCGAGGCGCATTTCGCCGCCGACGGCCGGCTCGTGCATTGCGTGGTCGCCGACGGATCGGGTTTTCGCAGTCTCGACGACGCGGCGCTCGCGCTCGTGCGCGTCGCCGCCGAACAGCTGCGCGCAACGCAGGCGCCGGGAACCCTCGCGCAGCTGCGGATCCCGATCGCCTACGAACTGAACGGCTCCGGAACATGAACCCACTCTCTCGCCGCCTCGCCCGCGGCCTGCTCGTGCTCGCGCTCTGCACCCACGCGGGGCTCGCGCTCGCGGCCGATCGCATCGCCGTCGTCTCGACGCGAATGGTGCTCGAGCGCAAGTTCTCGCTGCTCGAGTCGGCCGCGCGCACGCAAGGGGTCGAACTCGCCTGGACGCAGGTCGACGTCGAAGGCGAAGCCGGCGTGCGCCGCGTGCTCGACGGCGCGCGTTTCGTGCTCATCGACGCGCCGCGCGTCGACGACCAGGCGCTCGTCGAGCGCATCGCGGGCCAGCCGTTACGCGCTGCGGGGCTGCCCGGTGTCGGCATCCACGTAATGAGCCCGCCCTCGCGCGTCCGTGCCCTCGGAATCGACGCGACGCGCGCGCAGCGCATCTTCGAGTACTACGTCGGCGGCACGCACACGAACCACGAGCGGCTCTTCGGCTACCTGCGTGCGATGTTCGCGGGCACGGCGCTCACCGACGTCGCGCCGCCGATCGCGTTGCCCGACGGCGGTATCTACCACCCCGGCCACGAGCACGCGGTCTTCGGCGACCTGCCGTCGTACCTCGCCTGGTGGGAACGACGCACCGCCCGACGCTGGCGCGACGCGCCCGTGATCGGCGTCGAGATCTCGTCGAGCTACCTCTCGGACGGGCAGACGCGCATGCTCGACGAGACCGTGCAGGCGATCGAGGCGCACGGGGCGTTGCCGCTGGTCTTCTATCGCGCGTCGCGCGTGGCGCGCGCACGCAGCGACCGACCACGTTCCGGCGGCGCCGCGACCGATCCGTTCGCGCACCCCGGTTTCCCGAACCCGCTGCCGACGCGCGGCGCGACGGTCGCCGAGCCGCTGATCACGCTCGACGGCGAGGTGCTCGTGCAGGTGATGCTCGTCGACACCTTTCTCGGCATCGACCCCGAATCGCGCAAGGCCTGGCACCGCGCGATGGACGTGCCGGCGTTGCAGGTGCTCGCGTACCGCGGCGGCACGCGCGCCGACTATCTCGCCGACAGCGCGGGGATCAGCCGCTTCCATCTTCCGTTCACGCTGACCAACGCCGAATACATCGGGCTGCAGGACCCGGTGGTCGTCACAGCCAACGAAGCGGGCGAACTCGTCCCGATGGCGGAGCAGATGCGCATGCTGGTCGGCAAGGCGGTGAACCTGGCGCGCCTGCGCTCGACGCCGAACGCCGACAAGCGCCTCGCGCTGTTCTTCTGGAACCACCCGCCCGGCGAAACCAGCCAGGGCGCTTCGAACCTGAACGTGCCTCGTTCGATCGAGCACCTCGTGCGACGTCTGCGCGAGCACGGCTACGACGTCGATGCGACGCGAGAGCGCGCGCTCGTCGACGCCGCCGCGCAGATGCTGCAGCCCTCCTATCGACCGGGATCGCTGCCGGCGCTGATGAAGACGCCGCACTGGGACTTCCTGCCGCTGGCGCAGTACGAGCGCTGGTACGCAGCGCTGCCGGCGCAGGTGCGCAAGCGCATCGACGACTCCTGGGGGCCGCCCGCGGCGAGTCCGTGGATTGCTCGCCACGACGGCGTGCGCGGCTTCGTCGTGCCGCGAATGAAGCTCGGCCGACTCGTCGTGCTGCCCCAGCCGATGCGCAGCGAAACCGCCGCCGGGCCCCACGACGAGAAGAAACTGTTCCACGACACGAAGACGCCGCTGAACCACTTCTACCTCGCGGTCTACCTGTGGGCGCGCGAACAGCACCGCGCGCATGCGATCGTGCATTTCGGCACGCACGGCACGCAGGAGTGGACACCGGGCAAGGAGCGCGGGCTGTGGGCCTGGGACGAGCCGAACCTGCTCGTCGGCGACACGCCCGTCGTCTACCCGTACATCGTCGACAACATCGGCGAGGCGGTGCACGTCAAGCGCCGCGGCCGCGGCGTCCTCGTCAGCCACCAGACGCCCGCGTTCGCGCCGGCGGGCCTGTCGGGCGACTTCGTCCGGATGAACGACCTCGTTCGCGAATACCGTGCGCTCGAGGAAGGGCTCGTTCGCGAGCGCAGCCGCCGGCTCGTCGTCGAACAGGCACGGCGCATGCGGATCCCCGACGATCTCGGTTGGGCGGCAGACGCCTTCGAGCGAGACTTCGACCAGGCGCTGCGCGCGATCGAGGACTACCTCGAGGAGCTCGGCGCTTCCATTCAGCCGCTGGGTCTGCACACGCTCGGCGAGGATGCCGAGCGCGAGCACGCGATCGGCAATGTCGTGCAGATGCTCGGCGATCCGCTGTACGCGCGGGTCGGCGTGCGCGACGCGAAGAGCGCCTTCGGCAGCGACTACCGACAGTGGCGGCACAGCGCGCCGTTTCGTTTCGTCGACGAGACGGTATTCGGCGATCGGCCGCTCGAGTCGATCGAAGACGCGCCGCTGCGCGAACTCGCCGTGCGCGGCCGGCGCCTGCGCGAGTCGCTGCGCGCCGACGTCGAAATCGAATCGGTCCTGCGCGCCCTTGCGGGGCGCTGGATCGACCCCTCGTACGGCGGCGATCCGATCCGCAATCCCGACGCGCTGCCCACCGGGCGAAACCTCTACGGCTTCGACCCGTCGCGCATCCCGACGCGCGCGGCCTGGGAGGCGGGTCGAAAGGCGATCGACGAACTCGTCGACGACTATCGCGCGCAGCACGGCCGCATCCCGCACAAGCTCGCGTTCACGATGTGGAGCACCGAGACGATGCGCCACCTCGGCGTTCTCGAGGCGCAGGTCTTCTACGCGATGGGCGTGATGCCGGTGTGGGACGTCGGCGGACGCGTCGTCGGGCTCGAGCCGATCGCGCCCGGCGAGCTCGGGCGGCCGCGCATCGACGTCGTGATCTCGCTGACCGGCCTGTATCGCGACCAGTTCCCGAACCTGATCGAACGTTTCAACGAAGCGGTCGCGCTGCTCGGGTCGCTCGACGAGGCGCCGCAGGCGAACTTCGTGAAGGCGAACACCGAGCGCATCCGCCGGCAGTTGCTCGCCCGCGGCGTCGAGCCGGACAGCGCACGCGAATACGCAGCGACGCGCGTCTTCGGCAACGAAAGCGGCGACTACGGCACGCGCCTTCCCGCAGCGACGCTCGCCTCGGACACGTGGAACCGCGACGACGGCAAGCTCGAATCGCTGTACCTCGCGCGCATGTCGTGGGCGTACGGCCCGGATCCTGCGCACTGGAGCCGCAAGCTTCGCGATGCCGAGGGCGCCGAGATCAACGCCTACGCCGAGCACCTGCGCGGCACGAGCGCGGCGGTGTTCTCGCGCTCGTCGAACCTGCGCGGGCTGCTCGATACCGATCATCCCTTCGAGTACCTGGGCGGGATCTCGATGGCCGTGCGCAACCTCGACGGCAAGAGTCCGGCGCTGTACGTCTCGAACCTGCGCGACCCGCAACGTGCGCGGCTGGCGACGGCTTCGCGCTTCCTCGCCACCGAGCTTCGCTCGGTCTACCAGCACCCGCGCTGGATCGCCGAGATGCAGAAGGAGGGCTACGCGGGCACGCTGCAGATGCTCAATGCGGTCAACAACTTCTGGGGCTGGCAGGTGGTCGATCGCGGCGTCGTGCGCGACGACCAGTGGCAGGCGTTCCACGAAGCCTGGATTCGCGATCGGCACCGGCTCGGGCTGCGCCGATGGTTCGAGTCGGCCAACCCGGCGGCATTCGCGCAGATCGCCGAACGCATGCTCGAGGCGATCCGAAAGGGCTACTGGCGAACCGACGAACGCACCGAACGCGAACTCGTCCAGGCGTACGAATCGATGGCGCGCAGGCACGACGTGCACACCGCGAACGACGCGTTCCGCGAGCACGTGCGCGCGCTCGCGCGCGGCTACGGGCTGGATGCGTCGAAGGCGGGCTCGCCGGTCGCGGCGCGAACACCACCGAGCGCGCCTTCGCCGGCGCCGCCTGCACCGCCGCCGCCCGCGATCGAGCCGCCTGCGACCGAGCGGCCCGCGGAGCAGCCGCGGGTGCGCGGCCAGGAACTGCGCGAGGTGCAACGGCAAGCCCGGGTCGAGCGACTCGTCTGGTCGTACGCCGGGCTCATCGCATTCGCCGTATTCGGCGGCGCGGGGTTCCAGGCATGGCGGACGTGGCGCGATCGCGGCCTGCCCGGGCCCGCGCACTGAGCACCGCCCGCCCGAACGCCGCACGCCCCCTTTCTTCGATGGAACCGCCATGAACGCAGTCGAAACCTTCCTGTACGAAATCTCGAAGTTCTTCCTGACTCCGGTGCTGCTGCTGCTGTGCGCGATGTTCGCCTACGCGCTGTTCTGCCTCGGAATGCTGCTCTTCGATCTCGCGTTGCGCGGGACACGCGGCCGCGTGCGCGCGCCGCTCTCCGGATGGCTGCGCCGGTATCCGCAGGCCACCGTCGAGGCGCTCGAGTTGCAGGTGCTCAAGCGCCTCGAAATGCAGCGCATCGTCAGCCGCACCGCGCCGATGCTCGGTCTCGTCGCGACGATGATCCCGATGGGGCCGGCGCTGATCGCAGTCTCCTCCGGCGACGCGCAGGGCATGGCGCAGAACCTCGTGGTGGCCTTTGCCGCGGTGATCGTCGCACTGCTGTCGGCGGCGATGACCTTTGTCGTGCACTCGGTGCGCCGCCGCTGGCTGCTCGAAGAACTCGATGCCCTGTTCGGCGCGCGCGGCGACGCGATCCGTGCCGACGCCGCGCGCCGCGGAGGCGCCCATGCGTGAACGCCGGATGCGAACACCGGTCCTCGCCGAGGACGACGGCGACGATCCGATCCTCAGCGTCGTCAACATCGTCGACGTCTTTCTCGTCGTGATCGCCGTGTTGCTGATCGCCGTGGTCGAGAACCCGCTCAATCCCTTCGCCCTGCAGGACGTCATCGTCATCCGGAATCCGGGCAAGCCCGACATGGGAATGCTCGTGCGCGAGGGCAACGAACTCCGGGAGTACCGGTCGTCCGGCGAGATCGGCGAGGGCGAAGGCGCGAAGGCGGGCACCGCCTACCGGCTGCGCAACGGCTCGATGGTCTACGTTCCCGAGCCGGGCGGCGCCGAGCCGGGCAACGACGCGCCACCGCTCGACTGAACGCGGCGCCGCGGCGGCCCCGCCCGTCGCCCCTGCTCCGCCTCGTGACGGATCACGAGCGCGCAGACCCGAAGTCCCTGCGCGCCCTGCTACGATCCGGTCCGCCCGCACCCTGCCAACGGATCAACAGGACACAAAATGAAAACCTGCCTCGCCGTGTTCCTCGCCGCCACGATCCTCGGCGGCTGCGCCGTCTACACGCCGTCCGGCGCCATCGTCGTCGATCCGCAGGTTCACTCCGCGCCCGTCGGCGGAGGCGGAGGCTTCTGTCCGCCCGGACAAGCCAAGAAGGGCAACTGCTGAGCGCGATCCAGCGCAGCCTGCAGGTGAGAAACCAGCCTGCGTCACTGTCGGAATCCCGCAGTGAGCGAGATCGCCTCCCGTCAGGCGTCGAGCCGATCGCCCAATGTCATGCTCTCGCGCGCCATCGCGAGCGAGGCCCACGCGGCGAGCGCCGACTCCAGTTCCGCCTCGGGCTGGGCGGTGCTCACGCCAGGCAGCGATAAGAGCTTTCGCAGTTCTTCGCCGACCGCCCCCGGATCGACGGCTGCCAACTCGCGGCCGCTGCGCCCCACGAGAACGGCGAGCGTGCCGCTGGAAGAAACGAGGTCCAACGCGCGAGCCACGGCGTAGGCGAGCTCGCGCGACGACGGCCTCTCGTTCCAGCGCGCGATCTCCCTGCCCCGGCGGTCGCGCAGCACGTGTCCCATCGCATCCTCGATCGGTCGCTTCGAAGCGCGTCGAATCTACCGCATCTCGAACGCTTCCTGGTGGAACCGCGCGCGCCCGAGCCCGAGCTTCTCGAGGCCCTCGCGCAGCGCGACGCCGAATCGGCCCGGCCCGCAGAACCACACGTCGATGCGTCCGTCCGGCGCCGCCTCGGCCAGCATTCCGGCGTGCAACGCCGGGTCGCGATCGTCGCTGTGCACGTGCAGGCGGATCGACGGAACGCGCGCGCACAACGCCTCGATTCGCGCAACGAAGGCATCGGTGTCGCGATTGCGCACGCAGTAATGGAAGTCGGCGCGCGGCGCGCGTGCGGGGTCGGCCGCCAGCGTCTCGAGCCAGGCGAGGAACGGCGTGACGCCGATGCCTCCGGCGACCCATACCTGACGCGCCGTGCGGCGGGCGCGACGGAAATCGAAGCGGCCGTACGGTCCCTCGATGCGCACGGGAGCGCCCGCACGAAGCCCGTTCGCGAGACGTGCCGTGTAGTCGCCGAGCGCCTTGATCTCGAAACCGAGCGTGCGCCGCGCCGAATCGAGGCGCGCGATCGTGAACGGGTGTGCGCCCTCGCCCGCGTCGAAGGTGACGAAGGCGAACTGACCCGGCGACGGGTCGCGCCAGCCCCGGTCGATCGCGCACTGCACGCTCAGCACGTCGCCGGTGCGCCCGACGCTTTCGATCCGGCCGTGCATGCGTCGCCGCTCGCCGATTCGCCCGGTGAGCGAAACGATGCTGCCATACACCCCGACGGCAACGGACAACGCGAGCAGCACGCCGACCGGCTGCGCCCACAGCGCGGCGGGGAGCAGCACGACCGCGTGCAGCGCGAGCGCCAGATAGATCGCGGGCAGCACGCGGTGCACCCTGCGCCAGAACCCGTAGGGCACGAGCTTCCACAGCGTGAGCACGAGCATCGCGAGCAGCAGGTACACGCTCCACTCGCCGAGGTCCTTCGAAACGCCGCGCAGCGGTGCGAGCAGAGCGAGCATGTTGCGGGGGCCTTTCCCGGGTTTCTCGAAGAAGATCTCGAGCAGGTCGTCGGAAAGGTCGAGCAGCCAGTGCCCGGCGGACAACGCAATCGCGAGGATGCCGGCCCACTTGTGCAGCCGGTACGCCTGGTCCATTCCACCGAGCGGCTTGTCCAGCCACGCGGGCCGCGTCGCCAGCAGCATGATCAGCGACATCAGCGCGAAGGCCGCGATTCCGCTCAGGAGAATCAGCTCCTTGCGCAGCGTCCACACGTTGACGTCGACCGAGGTCGGAGTCAGCCCGGCGAACCAGCTCCACGACCACGCGAGCGCTACGGCCACCACGACACCCCAGACGAATTTCCCCATGCCCCTGTCCTCTCGACGGCGTCGACACCGATCCATATGGATCGCCCGATGCCGACGGTAAGCCGGGAAAGATGAAGTGAAGCTGAACGACGCGGGCCTTGCTGTGCGGCGTCGGACTTCGCCTCGGATGGTCTCGCGAACGGGCGAAGGCCTCGCTGCCTGACCATCGCCGAGGACTACACGCGCGCGTGCCGGACCATCGAGGTCGACACGTCGCTGCCCGGAGCGCGCGTTGCCGCCACGCTCGAGCGGCTCGCCGACCTGCGTGGTTTGCGCAATCCATCACGGTCGGGCACGGCCCAAGTTCGGATTGCCGGCGAAGGCGACCTGAGAAGCCCTCGCTGCAATCAACGCCAGCGGGTGGCCGACTCGCGCTGTCGGGGCGCCTCTCCGTACGGTTCAGTCACGCGACGGCGCCGCCGCTGCGCCCCAGGCGCGCTCCCAATCCCGCCCCAACAGGTCGACCGCTGGACTGCCCGATTCGAAGAAGCGGTTCGGTACCTGGAACATCGCGAGCATCAGGCCGCCCTGGGGCGCCCATGCCGAATGCCGACTGCCGGCGGGTCGCCAGACGAACTCGCCGGGGCCAACCACGAGACCGGCATCCGGGCCATCACGATCAACGAGGCTGCCCTCGAGCACGAAGGTCTGCTCGACGAGCACATGCTCGTGATCGGGTAGTTCCGCGCCGGAGTCCATGCGCAGCAGGACAGTGAGCAACCCGAGACGCCGGTCGACGAGCAGGGTCTTCGTCTCGACGCCTTCGAAGCGGGTGGGCTCCCACGGCAGTTCGTCCACACGCACGAGGCGAGATGCGAGCGGCGTCAGGCCCGCGTGATTGCGCGCGTTCGGCGTGGCGAGATCGTGCGCCTGCATGTCAGAAGCGGACACGATCTGCGCCCTTCAGGCGCAGCATCGCCCTCGCCTCGTCGGGCGTCGCCACGGCCAGGCCGAGTTCCTCGAGGATGCGGCGCATCTTCGCGACCTGCTCGGCATTCGATCGCGCAAGCTGCCCCGGCGCAATCCACAGGCTGTCTTCCAGCCCGACTCGCACGTTGCCGCCCATCACCGCGGACATCGTCCCGACGTACATCTGGTTGCGCCCGGCGCCCAGTACCGACCAATAGTAGTCGTTGCCGAAGAGACGGTCGGCGG
>JAKFES010000028.1:0-8714 GCA_036675585.1 Burkholderiaceae bacterium | reverse complement strand
CGCCTGCGCGAAGTGCTCCGCGCGCTCTTCGACGCCGGCGGCTCGGTCGTCGACAGCTCGCCGATGTACGGGAAAGCCGAAGACATCACCGGCCGCCTGCTCGAGGAAGCGGGCACACGCGATCGCGCCTTCGTCGCCACCAAGGTCTGGACCTCCGGACGCGAGGCCGGCATCCGCCAGATGGAGGATTCGTTCCGCCTGCTGCGCACGAAGACGATCGACCTGATGCAGGTGCACAACCTCGTCGACTGGCGCACGCACCTTCCCGTGCTGCGCGACTGGAAGGCGCAGGGACGCATCCGCCATCTCGGCGTGACGCACTACACGTCGAGCGCCTACGGCGAACTGGAACGCGTGATGCGCGCCGAGCCGCTGGACTTCGTGCAGCTGAACTATTCGATCGACGACCGGGCGGCCGAGCATCGCATCCTGCCGCTCGCGGCCGAGCGCGGCATCGCCGTGCTGGTGAACCGCCCCTTCGGCGGCGGCGGATTGCTGCGCTCGCTGCGCGACCGGCCGCTGCCCGCGTGGGCCGGCGACCTCGGCTGCGAGAGCTGGGCGCAGGTGCTGTTGAAATTCGTCGTCTCGCACCCGTCGGTCAGCTGCGCGATTCCGGGCACCGGCAACCCGGATCACATGCGGGCCAACGCGCGCGCGGGCACGGGCGCGATGCCCGACGAAACGATGCGCCGGAAGATGATCGTCGACGCGGGGTTCTGAGCGCGCGGCGCGGCAGCGCCGGCCCGCAATGGCGGCGCGATATGCAAATGCGCGCCGCACCGCATCGTCGACGTGCGTTTCGAGCGGCACCGACAATCGCGACTTCCCCCACCGGGAGGTCCCCGCGATGCGATCCCGCTCCGTTCCCACGCTGTTCGCGCTGGTGCTGCCGTTGCTCGCGATGTCGGGCGCCTCGGCGCAATCGTCGCCCCTCGTCACGCCCGCCGAACTGCAGGCGCTGCTGCCGCTCGACGACGTCCGCGTCGTCGACATCCGCGAAGGCAGGACCGACGAGGGCCGCACGCTGTACGAAACGGGGCACGTGCCCGGCGCGGTGTCGTCGCCCTACAGCCATTGGCGCGGTCCGAAGGAGAACCCGGGCGAGCTGCCCGCGCTCGAGAAGCTCACCGCGGCGATCGACGCGGCGGGTCTTTCACCGTCGACGCACGCGGTGATCGTTTCCGCCGGCACGGATTCGACCGACTTCGGTGCTGCCGCGCGCGTGTACTGGACGCTGAAGGTCTCGGGGCTGAAGAAACTCTCGATCCTGAACGGAGGCCACAAGGCCTGGGTGGCGGCGGGGCTGCCGGTGCGCAGCGATACGCCCGAGGTCGCGGCCAGCGACTACACACCGGTGCTCGATGCGTCGATGATCGCCACGCGCGACGAAGTCGCGGCGCTCGACGCGTCGAAAGTCCGGCTCGTCGACGCCCGGCCGAAGGCGTTCTTCGAAGGCTCGACGCGCCATGCGGCTGCGCGCGTGCCGGGCACGCTGGTCGGCGCACGGCACTTCGACAACGCGCGCTGGTTCCGTCCGGGAACGGCGACGTTCGTCGCACCGGACGAAGCCCGGCGCATCGCCGCGGAAGGCGGGCTCGACGCCACGGCGCAGACGGTCTCGTTCTGCAACACCGGGCACTGGGCTTCGACGAACTGGTTCGCGATGTCGGAGGTTCTCGGTTTCCGCGACGTCGCGATGTATCCCGGGTCGATGGTCGACTGGAGTCGCGCCGACCTGCCGATGGCCAACGTGCCGAATCGCGCCGAGCAATTGCTGATCGACGCGAAGCTCTGGTGGGCGCGCAACTTCCGGTGACGGCCGCACCGACGCGGGCGGAGGCCGCGCGCGCCGCACCCGCAACGGCAGACGCGATCGCCCGGCCGCAGGCGGCGAACGGTGCGCGCGCCTTCGTCGTGCCGGTGCGTCCGGCGATCGCGGCGGTGTTCCTCGCGCTCGTCTGGTGGGTCTCGGTGCGCCAGGCGCTGCTGTTCGCGATCGGCGTCGGCATGGGCGTCGCGCTGTCGGCGGCGCGCTTCGGGTTCACCACCGGATGGCGGCGCTTCGTCGTCGACCGCGATCCGCGCGGGATGCTCGCGCAGATCGTGCTGCTCGCGCTCGCCGCGGCGATCTCGATTCCGTTGCTCGCACGCTTCCCCGAACTCGTTGCGGCGCTCGGGCCGCCGAGCGTGAGCCTGCTCGTCGGCGCGTTCGTGTTCGGACTGAGCATGCAGATCGCCGACGGCTGCGGCTCGGGCACGCTGTACAAGGCCGGGCTCGGCGTTCCGTTGAATCTCGCGGTGCTGCCGCTGTTCGCGCTCGGCAGCTTCCTCGGCGCGGCGCATCTCGATTTCTGGCTCTCGCTCGGGCGCGTCGAGCCGGTCGGGCTGGTCGAACGCGCCGGCGCGGGCGGCGCGCTCGGCATCACGTTCGCCGGGCTCGCGCTCGCCGCCGCGCTCGTCGTGTGGCGCGCAGGAGCGACGACGCCCCGGTTCGACCGGAAGCTGCTCGTCGGCGCCGTCGCGCTCGCGCTGCTCGCCGGCGCCAACCTCGTCATCGCCGGCCAGCCGTGGGGCATCGTCTACGGCTTCGGGCTCTGGGCCGCCAAGATCGCGGTGGCCGCGGGATGGGACCCTGCGACGAACGCGTTCTGGGGGCAGGCGTCGCAGCTCACGCGGCTGTCGGAGACGGTCCTGCTCGACGTCACGTCGATCACGAACATCGGCATCGTCGCCGGCGCCTTCGCGGTCGCCGAGCGCAAGCGACGCGATTCGCCCGCCGCCGCGCCGTCGCCGCTCACGCGCATGCAGTGGGGCATCGGGCTGCTGTCGGGCTTCGCGATGGGCTACAGCTCGCGGCTGGCCTTCGGCTGCAACATCGGCGCCTTCGTCAGCGGCATCTCCACCGGCAGCGTGCACGGCTGGATCTGGTGGCTGCTTGCCTTCGCCGGGACGCTGGTCGGCGTCCGCCTGCGCGCGCGGCTCGGCTTCGGGAAGTGAGCCGGTGAAAGCGCCGCTGCAGCTCGCGTTCTGGCTCGTGTTCGCGCTCTTCGTCGCGTGGGACGTATCCGTCTCGGCGCGAATCGACCGCTTTTCGGAGCCGCCGCTCCTGGCGGCCGGCTCGGGCCAGGCACCCTCCGGCGGGCACTGCTCGGCGGCACCCGACTGACGCCGCATCCCGCATTCGCGGCTGTGCAATCGCACGCCGCGGTGCCAGAATCGTCCGCACACGGCAGGAGGACGCCATGGCGGCAACGCGCGTGCTGATCGTCGAGGACGAACCCGAGTTCGTTCGGCGTTTCTCCGATGCGGTGATCGCCGATCCGGCGCTGCACCTGCTGGCCGCGGTGTCCACCGGAGCGGCGGCGATCGCGCTGCTCGACACGCAGCCGCTCGACGTCGTGCTGCTCGACCTCGGGCTGCCCGACATGGACGGCGTCGAGGTGATCCGGCACACGGCCAGGCGCTGTCCGCAATGCGACGTGCTCGTCGTGACGATGTTCGGCGACGAGCAGCACATCGTCTCGAGCATCGAGGCCGGGGCGACCGGCTACCTGCTGAAGGACGCCAGCAGCGAGCGCGTCGCGGCGGCGATCCACGAGTTGCGGGCGGGCGGCGCGCCGATCAGTCCGAGCATCGCGCGCCGCGTGCTGGCGCGGTTCCGCGTTGCCGCCGGGGCCGGCGACGGCACGAGCGACGGCACGAGCGCCGCCGCACCGCAGCGCAACGGCACGGCGCCGGCCGTCGAATCGCCGCTGACCGCACGCGAAACCGAGATCCTTCGCATGGTCGCCAAGGGGCTGAGCTTCGAGACGATCGGCGAGGTGCTCGGCATTTCGCCGCACACCGTGGTCACGCACGTGAAGAAGATCTATCGCAAGCTCGCAGTGCATTCGCGCGGCGAGGCCGTGTATGAAGCGAACCAGATGGGGCTTCTCTAGCGCCCGCCTCATGGGCGCCCGCCGCGAAGCCGATCGGGCGCTGCGCCGGGCCATGCCGGTGGCGGCGTTCACGGCGCTGCTGGCACTGGCCTTCGCGCTCGCGCTGGCGGCCTGGCTCCCCCCCGCCGGCGCGCAGGACGCGGTACAGGAACCGGCGCGCGCGCAGGTGCTCGCCGACTCGACCGAAACGCTTCCGCCCGACGACGCGCCGTGGCGCGACGTCGCGCTGCCCGACCCGACGCACAACGGCGTGGGTCGCGCGGTGTGGGTGCGCATCGCCTTCGAAGCGCCCGCCCGGGTCGAAGCGTGGGCGCTGTACCTGCCGTATCTGTACGGCGGCGGGCAGATCTACCTGAACCGCGTGTCGCTGACGACGATTCCCCCCAGCGATGCCGCGCATCACGTGCGCTGGGAGCGGCCCCACCTGGTGCCGTTGCCCGATGCGCGCATGCGCGGCGGCGCGAACACGCTGCACGTGCGCGTGGTCGCGGCGCATCCGCCGAACGGGTTGTGGATCGCGCGCCCGGCGATCGGACCGCAGGAAGCGTTGATGGACCTGCACGATCGGCGCGTGCTGTGGATGCGCACGATGCCGCAGATCACCGTCGGCGTGTGCCTGCTGTTCGCGCTGTTCGTCGGCTTCGTCTGGTGGCGACGACGGCGCGAGGTGCTGTACGGGCTGTTCGGGCTCGCGGTCGCGCTGTGGGGCGTGCGCACGCTGACCTTCGTCGTCGAGCGGCTCCCGGCCGAGCACTGGTGGCTGTGGCGCATCGTCTACCACGGCGCCACCGGCGGCTTCATCGTGACGATGGCGGTGTTCGCGATGCGCTTCGCCGGGATGCGCCGTCCGTGGGTCGAGCGCGCGCTGTTCGCGTACTGGCTGGTCGGCCCGCTCGTGCTGCTCGCCAGCGGCGGGCGCGGCGAGTCGGTCGTCGGCCGGCTATGGACGCTCGGCATGATCCCGATCGGCATCGCCGTCGTCGCGCTGGTCGGCGTCGCCTGGCATCGCCAGCGAAGCGTTTCGGCGGCCGCGCTGCTTGCGGCGGTCGCGCTCGCGGTGGCGGCCGGCATCCACGATTATCTCGTTGCCTGGCACGTCGCCGCGTTCGACCGGGTGCTCCCGGGCTGGCCGGGGCAGCGCATCTTCCTGCTGCACTACGGGGCCAACCTCGTGCTGCTCGTGATGGCGGGGTTGCTGGCGATGCGGTTCGTTCGCACGCTGGGCGAAATCGAGGAGCTGAACGCGACGCTCGAACGACGCGTCGCGGCGCGCGAGGTCGAGCTCGCCGAGAACTACCGGCGGCTCGGTGCGCTCGAGCGCGAGCGCGCTGCCGCCGACGAGCGCCAGCGCATCATGCGCGACCTGCACGACGGGCTCGGCTCGCGACTGTTCACGTCGCTCTCGCGCGTCGAGCGCGGCGGGGTGCGCGACGGCGAGATCGCCGACGCGCTGCGCCAATGCATCGCCGATATGCGCATCGCGCTCGAGGCGATGGCGAGCGAAGACGCCGACTTCCGCAACGCGCTCGGCAACTTCCTGTTCCGCTGGCAGGCGCCGCTGGAGGACGCCGGCGTGCGCCCGGTGTGGAACATCGACGTCGACGACGAAATGCAGCCGGTGCCGCCGCATGTCGTGCTGCAACTGTTGCGCATCCTGCAGGAGGCACTGACCAACGTGCTCAAGCATGCGCACGCAACCGAGGTGCGCGTCGAGCTGCACGGCTCTGCGTGCGGCCTGTCGATCAGCGTCGAGGACAACGGCTGCGGGCTGCCGCCCGACGCCGCGCGCGGGCGCGGGCTGGCGAACATGCGCGCACGCGCGCAGCGGATGAACGCGTCGATGGACGTGCAATCGAAGCCCGGTTGCACGCGGCTGGTGCTGCGACTACCGAGCGATGCGCGGCGCGTCGAGGCGGCGGAAGCGACCGCCGTTTCGTGACGACCCCCTACGCGATCGAGCCGATGTAGCTCGTGTTCGCCAGTTCGTGGCGGCAGGCGGCCGGCTCGACGAGTTCGGGAACGACGCGCGGCGAGAGCACGCCCGGGCTCGGCGACATGCGCACGCAGCGCTCCTGGCCCTGCTCGAGCGCGAAGATCGCCTTCTCGCCGGTTCCGCTCGACAGCGCGACTTCGTAGTTCGCCGGCGGGACGTCCACGTAGAAGAACCCGCCCGGCTTCGATCGACCGACGACGCTGCCGTTCAGCTCGACATCGGGCTGGACGCCGGCGCCGAGCAACGTTCCCGAACGATAGAAATAGATCCGGCCCCGGTCGGGTGCGATGCCCGGGATCGTCTGCTGCACTTCGTCGAACCTCGGGCCGGTCGCGCATGCGGCGAGCGCGAGCGGCCGTACGGAGGCCGACGACGACTCGGCCAGGCGTTTCATGCCTCCTCCGGGGACTCGGCCCGCGGGCGCCGCGGGCGACGAGGAACGCATCATCGACCGGGAACCGACGAGCGGACGACGCGCGAGCGATCGGCGGCTGTCATTCGCCGACAGGCGCGCGGCGGCTCAGGCGGTTCGGATCACCGAGATGTGCTCGGTCCCGCTCTCGGGCAGCCAGATCTCGCCGGGTCGTCCGAGAATCTGGCGAATCGCCGCGCCCTCGCGCGGAAAGCCGAAGCGTTCGAAGCGCTCGCTCGACGGCTCGAAGCGGAACACCGCATTGCCGCCGAAGTCGCTCACCCACACCGCATCGCGTTCGTCGACATAGACCGCGTAGGCGCGAGGCGCGTCGCCGGGCAGCTTCCACGTGCGCCAGCTGCCGTCCGCCGGGTCGTGCACCGACACGTTGCCCGTCGTCCATTCGCTGACCCAGATCCGCCCGCGGCGGTCGCTCCACACGCGCCGGGCGCCCTGGTCGGGCGTCGGCGGCTCGACGATCTTCGATTCGCCGCTGCGCCGGTCGAGGTGCGCGATGAACGATCCGGCAAGCGAGCACCACCACACTTCGCCGGCGGGCGTCGTGCAGATACCGTACGGACCGCGTCCGCGTGGAGCGCGTTTCACCGCGACGTCGCCGGCGCGCGGGTCGACCCGGCCGATGAATCCGCCCTGCCCGGTGAACCACAGGATGCCTTCGCCGTCGAAGGTCGCGGTGTTCAGGTTGGCGTACGGCGTTCCTTGCGGCAGCGGATAGGCACGCACGCTGCGGTCGGGCCAGCCGACGCGAACGATCGCGTTCTGTCCGCTGTCGGTGATCCACGCGGCCTGGTCGGGTCCCTGGATCACGCCGTGCGGCGACGATTCCTTGCCGAGCGCGACGAGCTCGGTGCCGCCGCTCTTCGGATCGAACCAGCCGAGATGCCCGCTGCGCTGCGCGGTGAACCAGACGCCGCCGTCGGGCGCCGGGGCGACGTCGTGGATGCCGGTGCGCTGCGGCGTGCGCAGCGGCCACGATTGCATTCGCTCGGCTTGCTGCGCGAATGCCGCGCCGGGCAGGCCGCCGGCCAGGACGGTCGCACCGAGCGCGCCCAGCGCCCGGCGCCGCGAGGAGCTGTGCATGCGTGCCTCCGGTGGCAGAGGAGCCATCGACGAAGGATGCGCGCTTTCCGGGGGCCTCCCCGCATTTGTGGAATATCGTTTCCGCATGAACCCGCGCATTGCGCTCCCCGACGGCGAAACCGTTCCCGCGCTCGGCCAGGGGACGTGGAACCTGGGCGACGACGCGTCGGCGCGCAGCGAGGAGATCGCGACGATTCGTCTCGGCCTCGACCTCGGCCTGACGCTGATCGACACCGCCGAGATGTACGGCGACGGCCGCTCCGAATCGCGGGTCGGCGAAGCGATCGCGGGCCGGCGCGACGAGGTGTTCGTCGTCACCAAGGTGCTGCCCGATCACGCCTCGCGCGACGGCACGCTCGCCGCATGCGAGCGCAGCCTGCGCCGGCTGCGCACCGACCGGATCGACCTGTACCTGCTGCACTGGCGCGGCGGCGTGCCGCTCGCCGAAACGGTCGACGGCTTCGAGGCGCTGCGTCGCGCGGGCAAGATCCGCCACTGGGGCGTGAGCAATCTCGATCTCGCCGACCTGCGCGAGCTCGTCGCCGTGCCCGGCGGCGAGCGCGTCGCGGCCAACCAGCTGCTCTACAACCTCGTGCGCCGCGGCATCGAGTGGGACCTGCTTCCGTGGCTGCGCGAACGCCGCATTCCGGTCCTCGCGTATTCGCCGATCGAGCAGGCGCGGCTGTTGCGCGACCGCAGGCTCAAGGCGATGGCGAAGCGAACGGGCCGCACGCCGGCGCAGCTCGCGCTCGCGTGGCTGCTGTCGAAGCCCGGCGTCGTCGCGATTCCGAAGACCGCGCATCGCGAGCGGTTGCGCGAGAATGCCGACGTGCTGTCGCATCCGCTCGGCGACGACGAAGAGGAAGAGCTCGAACGGCTGTTTCCGCCGCCCACGGGGCCGGCTCCGCTCGAGATGATCTGATCGCGGCGCGCGAGTTCAGTCGAGCGTGCGCCGGTAGAAGCGCAACCCCACCGCGACGACGACCACCAGGAACAGCGCGATCGGCCACACCGCGTGCCACAGCGCGGGCAGCGCGTTGCCCTTGAGCAGGATGCCGCGCACGAGCACGAGGAAATGAGTGAGCGGCAGCAGCGAGCCCAGCCACTGCGCCCATTCCGGCATGCCGCGGAACGGGAACATGAAGCCCGAGAGCAGGATCGAGGGCAGGAAGAAGAAGAACGTCATCTGCATCGCCTGCAGCTGGTTGCGCGCGATCGCCGAGAACATGATGCCGAGTGCGAGGTTCGCCGCGATGAACAGCAGCACGGC
>JAKFES010000177.1:0-8792 GCA_036675585.1 Burkholderiaceae bacterium | reverse complement strand
GGCGGCGCAGAAGAACGGCGCGGTGATGAGCTTCGTGCGGCTGGCCGAGGCGTCGGGTTCGCTGCATGCCCCGCGCATCGACGTGGCCGGCGCCGACGCCGTGCTCGGCTGCGATCTGGTGGTCACCGCCGGACGCGAAGCGCTCGCCCGGATGAGCGCGCACACGCACGTCGTCGCCAACGTCGCCGGGACGCCGACGGCCGATTTCACGCGCAACGCGAACTGGAAGTTCCCGCTCGACGGAATGCGCGCGGCGATCGTCGACGCGGTCGGCGACGCAAACGCGGAATTCCTCGATGCGACCCGGCTGGCGACCGCGCTGCTCGGCGACGCGATCGCGTCGAACCTGTTTCTGCTCGGTCACGCGTGGCAGCGCGGGCTCGTTCCGCTGTCGGCGGCGGCGATCGACCGGGCGATCGAGCTGAACGGCGTCGCCGTTGCGCAGAACCGCGCGGCGTTCGCGTGGGGCCGCGCGGCCGCCGTCGATCGCGCGCGCGTCGAAGCGGTGGCGCTGGGCGGGCGCGACGCGGCGCGGCCGATTCCGGTGTTGCGCCGGCTTTCGACTTCGCTCGATGAAACGATCGCGCGGCGCGTCGATTTCCTCGTCGAGTACCAGGACGAGGCGTACGCGCGGCGCTACCGGGCGCGCGTGGATCGGGTTCGCAGCGCCGAGCGCGCGCTGGTCGGCGATGCGCCGCTCGCGCTCACCGATGCGGTGGCGCGAAACCTGTTCAAGCTGATGGCGTACAAGGATGAATACGAAGTGGCGCGGCTGTACACGAACGGCTCGTTCCTCGAACGCCTGAACGAGCAGTTCGAGGGCGATTTCCGCCTGAGCTTCCATCTCGCGCCGCCGCTGCTGGCAAAGCGCGACGCAAAGGGCCGACTGGTCAAGAGAGAGTACGGCGCGTGGATGATGCGCGCGTTCTCGGTGCTCGCGCGGCTGCGTCGATTGCGCGGAACGGCGTTCGATCCCTTCGGCCGCACCGCCGAGCGCCGGATGGAGCGGCGGCTGATCGCCGAGTACGAATCGACGATCGATCGGCTGCTCGCCACGCTCGACGCCGAGCGGCTGCCGCTCGCGACGCGTATCGCGGCGATTCCGGACGAGATTCGCGGCTTCGGTCACGTGAAGGAGCGCAACGTCGCGGCCGCCCAGGCGCGGCGTGCCGAATGGATGGCGCGCTACGACACGCCCGCGGTGGCCGAGGCGGGTTGAACGGGGCGGCAGCCGTCGAAGCATCTGGCGCTCGTCGTCAGCAAGGCGTACTTTCCGATCCTCGGTTCGGTTCGGCCTTGCCGAGCGCCGCCCCTTCACCCGTTTCGAGCGCCGGGTGCGCGTAGAACGCTTTCTTGGCCGCTTCGACGGCCAGCACATAAGCCAGAGTCAATCCGATCATGCCCAGCACCAGCGGCGCGGGCAGGGGGACGAAACCGAATACCGAGCCGAAGGGAACGTACGGCAGCACCAGCGCAATCGCTATCAGCAGGACCGTGGTGATCAGAAGCGCGTTTCCCGGCCGGCTGCGGTAGAACGGGCGTCGTGTGCGAACCACGAGCGCGATCACCAGTTCCGTCAACAGCGATTCGATGAACCAGCCCGTGCGGAACGTCTCCGGGGTAGCCTGGAACACCCACAGCAGTGCAGCGAATGTCAGCAGGTCGAAGGCGGAACTGAGCAAGCCGAACCGGACCATGAAGCTTCGTATGAACGTCGTATCCCAGCGCCGCGGTCGTGCCACCCACTCCGGATCCACGCGGTCACTGGCGATCGCGGCGGCTGGAATGTCGGACAGGAAATTGTTGAGCAGGATCTGCGTGGCCAGCAGCGGCAGGAAGGGCAGAAACACCGAGGCCACGGCCATGCTGAACACGTTGCCGAAGTTCGCGCTGATCGTGGTGAGGATGTACTTGAGCGTGTTCGAGAAGGTCATCCGGCCTTCGTCGATACCCTGGCGCAGGATGCGAAGATCCTTGCGCAGCAATACGAAGTCCGCCGCGTCCTTGGCCACGTCCACCGCGGTGTCGACCGAAATGCCCACGTCGGCTGCACGCAGCGCCAGCGCGTCGTTGATTCCGTCACCCATGTAGCCGACCACATGACCGGCCTGCCGCAGGGCGCGGACGATGCGCTCCTTCTGGTTCGGGTCCACTTCTGCGAACACGTTGGTTCGCGTCGCGGCGTTCAGCAGGGCTTCTTCGCCCAGTTCATTCAGTTCCCGGCCGGTCATGACGACGACATCGGGGAGGCGAACGGCATGCGCAACATGCCGCGCCGCCGCCCGGTTGTCGCCGGTGATGATCTTCATCTGCACGCCGCGCTGCGCCAGATCGACCAGTGTCTGCGGCACGTTGTCCTTGGGCGGATCCATGAAGAGCAGGAAACCGTCGAAGTTCAACGCCTGCTCGTCGACGCGCGTAAAAGGTGCGCCGCTGACTCGCGCCGGCCGCGAGGCCACGCCCAGTACGCGGTAGCCCTGCCTGCTCCATTCCTCGAGGCGGACATCGATGCCGGCGCGCATCGCGGCGTCGAGCGGAGCGGCGTCCGCGCCCGCGCTGGTGCAGAGCGCCAGCACCTTGTCGAGCGCGCCTTTGGTGACCAGCGTGCGCGCACCATTGGCGTCGACCGCCACCACCGACAGGCATTTGCGTACGAAGTCGTAGGGAATTTCGTCGACCTTGCGCACATCGCCGATCTCCAGGCGAGCCTCTTTCAGCGCGGCGCGCACGGCCTCGTCGAGCGGATTGGCAAGTCCGGACTGCAGTTGTGCATTGATGCCGGCCAACCGCAGGACGGTCATGCTGACCCGTCCCGCCGTATCGACGGCAGCATCGAGCTTGACCACGCCAGCCGTGAGGGTGCCGGTCTTGTCCGTGCACAGCACGTCCATGCTGCCCAGGTTCTCGATCGAATTGAGCCGGCGCACGATCACGCCGAGCCCCGCCATGCGCTTGGCGCCATGCGATAACGTGATGCTGACGATGGCGGGCAGCATCTCCGGCGTCAGGCCCACTGCCAAAGCCAGCGCGAACATCAGCGAGTCGACGGGCGGCTTGGCGACCAGGAGGTTGATGGCGAGAATCGCCACCACCATCGCCAGCGTGATGCGCGTGAGCAGGAGGCCGAAGCGCCGGATGCCGCGCTCGAACTCCGTCGGGGGCGCACGCAAGGCCAGCTTGCCCGCGATCTGCCCGAGACTGGTCCCCCTGCCCGTCCGGACGATCAGCACGCGTGCCGTGCCGCTGTCGACACTCGTGCCCATGTACACGCAGTTGCTGCGCTCGGCCAGGCCTGCATTTTCGGCGACCGGGCCGGGTTTCTTTTCCACGGGGAAGGTTTCGCCCGTGAGCGCCGCCTGGTTGACGAGCAAATCCTTCGCTTCCAGCACCACGCCATCGGCCGGTATCAGACTGCCTGCCGACAGCACCACCACGTCGCCCGCAACGACCCGGTGCGAAGGCAGGATCCGCGCGTGCCCGTCGCGCAGCACGCTCGAATGGATGGTGAGCCTGGATCGAAGTCTTTCGATCGCGTTGTCAGCGACGAATTCCTGAAGGAAGCCGAGGAGGGTGCTGCCGAAGACGATGGCCAAGACGGCCACTGCGTCCACCCACTCGGCAACGAGCAGCGAGACGAGTGCAGCCAGTATCAGAATCAGAACCAGCGGACTCCTGAACTGGTTCACGAACAGCGCCAGCGCAGTGGTGTTCCTGGCCGGTGCGAGCGCGTTGGCCCCGTAACGCTTCAGGCGGGCGTCGGCCTGGCGGCACGAGAGCCCTTCCGCGTCGGAACCCAATTCCGCGAGCAGTTCTTCCGCCGACGAACTCCAGTACCCATCGCGGGCGATTTGCGCACGCGGCTCTGAACGCGGCTCGCGCCTGGGCAACCTGGGAACGCGGCGCACTGGCATTCTCCCCGGAGTGGCTCGACTGTACAGCGCCCGGGATCAGTGCGGATCCGTATCCGGCACACGCGCCCCTCTCGTTGCCAGTGCAGTCACTTCCCGCCGTGGGGCAAGAAAAAACCCGGCATTGGCCGGGTTTGCCGGCGAATGCCGGGTCGCAGGAGAAGCCCGGCGCCGCCGGGCGCGGCGCTCAGGCCGCCTTGCGCGGGGCGCGGCTCGCCGCCGCAGCCGCCGAGGTCTTCGCGGCAGCGGCCATGTTGGCCTCGGCCACTTCGACCGCCTGCTTGGTCGCCTTGTTCAGCTGGTCGAAGGTGGTGTTCGCCGCCGTGACCGCCTGCTTCATCATCGTGACGACGCCTTCGCCGCCCGCCGGGACGTTGCGCGCGATCGCGTCGATCGCCGCGTAGATCTGGCGGTTGCTCTCGGCGTACTGACGCTCGAAGAGCCGCGCCAGCTCGCTGCCGGTCTCGTTGGCGATCTCGTACACGTGCTTGTAGTACGCGGCGACCTTGTCGGTCGTCGGCTGCACCGAAGACGTGGCGATTTCGGCCAGCTGTTTCGGGTCCTTGACTTCGACCAGCGAACGCAGCGCTTCGGTCGATTCCTCGAGCGAGGTCTTGGTCGCCTGGACGTTGAGTGCGGCCAGCTTCTCGAAGCCGGCGATCGACGCGGAGGTCGCGCCATGGAACGCCTCGAGGGCGGATTTCTGCAATTGCGCGAGCTGTTCGGGGTTCGTGATCATCAGGGCATCTCCAGTGGAGGTTCAGGATATTCGGGTCGATTCGGTCGGGGAGCCGCGGTGTCGAAGCACCGATGTTGCATCGCAACAAAAGACAGTTTACGGGTCGTCCCACCGATGTCAAGCGTTTTTGTTGCGCCGCAGCAGAAGCGCGACGCGCGCAGCAGCGTGCCCGCCTTTCCGTTTGTCAAGTACGTCGACACCGTCCGTCGTAAAAAAACGACCGATTATCGAGAATCTGGATCAACGTCGAACTCCAAGTCTCTCAATTCGTTCAGGTTTCTGTAGACTGGCGCCTCGGGGAACGTGCGGGTTCGGGAGACGGGGCATGGCGGAGGGTTCGCGGCGGGGCTGGCGGCGCGTGGGCGTTGCGTTCGTGATTTCATTCGGCCTGGCCGTGTTCCTGCAGCCCGCTTCGGCCGCCGCGTCGGGCAAGCGCAGCACGGGTGCGAGCGCGGCCGAGGCGGCCAGCAAACCGGCGATCGCCCCGCGCAGTGCGTCGCGCACGGCCGTCGCGCGCAAATCGGCGAAAAAACCCACCGCGCACTCGCCCCGGCGCTCGACGCGGGTCTCGACCCGTTCCGGCACGAATCGGGCCAAGGCGGCCGCGGCCGCCAGCGCGGCGCACGCCCGCAGCCGCACCAGCGGCGTCGTCCGTGCCGCACAGGCCGCGCGTCCGTCGATCGGTCACGCTTTCGGCCTGCATGCGGTCGACGATCCGTTGTCGCTCGAATCGGCGGTCGCGCTCGTGCTCGACCAGCGGACCGGCGAAGTGCTCTTCGAGAAGAACTCGCGCGCGGTGCTGCCGATCGCGTCGATCAGCAAGCTGATGACCGCCATCGTCGTGCTCGACGCGAAGCTGCCGCTCGAGGAGATGATCGAGATCACCGAGGCCGACGTCGACACCGAGCGCTTCACGCGCTCGCGGCTGCGCATGGGAACCCGCCTCACGCGCGACGAGTTGCTGCACCTGTCGCTGATGTCGTCGGAGAATCGTGCGGCGCACGCGCTCGGGCGCAGCTACCCGGGCGGGATGCCGGCCTTCGTCGCGCAGATGAACCGCAGGGCGCACGAGCTCGGGATGACCAGCTCCGGCTTCGTCGAGCCCACCGGGCTGTCGAGCAGCAACGTCTCGAGCGCGCGCGACCTGGCGTTGCTCGTGCAGGCCGCGTTCCGCTATCCGCTGATCCGCGAGTACTCGACCGCGAGTGCCTTGTCGGTCGACACCGGTCGTCGCACCGAGAGCTATCGCAACACGAACCGCCTGGTCACGCGCAGCGACTGGGAGATCGGGTTGCAGAAGACCGGCTTCATCTCCGAAGCCGGGAATTGCGTCGTCATGCAGACGCGCATCGATTCGCGGCCGGTCGTCCTCGTGTTGCTCGATGCGCAGCAGCGCGGCGCCCGCGTGGGTGACGCGCTGCGCATCCGCGAGTGGCTCGAGGGGCTCGATGCGCCGGACCTCCGTCGCACGGCCACGCCCGACGCCGTCGAGGAAAGCCCGCGTGAAGCGGGCGCGCACAGCGTCTAGCCAGCGCGGCTCACGAGGAGGCCGCCTTCTCCTCGGTGTCGTAGCCCAGCGACGACGAGATTCCCGCCGCCGTGCGGCACAGCTGCTCGATCCAGTCGTCCTGGATGAAGTCGGCGGGCGCCGAGATCGACAGGCCCGCGACGAGCTTGCCGGTGTCGTCGTGCACCCCGGCGGCAAGGCAGCGCACACCCACCTCGAGTTCCTCGTTGTCGCGCGCGTAGCCGCGCGCGCGAACCAGCGCGAGCTCGCGCTCCAGTCGCGCGCCGTCGGTGATGCTGTTGCGCGTGTGTCCGGCCAGCCCGGTTCGCGCCGCGTACGCGCGCACGTTGCGCGGATCGTCGGCGGCGAGGAAGAGCTTCCCGACCGAAGTCAGGTGCAGCGGCGCGCGCCCGCCGACGGCGCGAACGACCTGCATTCCCGAACGCTCGGACACCGCTCGTTCGATGTAGACGATCTCGTCTCCCTGGCGGATCGACAGGTTGATCGTCTGGCCGGTCGCCCGGTGCAGCTCGCGCATCGGCGCGAGCGCCGCGTCGCGCACGTTCATCCTTGCCTTCACCAGGTTGCCCAGCTCGAGCAGGCGGATGCCGAGCTGGTAGGCGCCCGGCTCGGCGCGATCGACGAAACGTGCCATGACGAGATCGTTGAGGATCCGGTGCGCCGTCGACGGGTGCAGCCCGGTGCGCAGCGAGAGCTCCTTCAGGCTCACCGGGTCTCGTTGCTCGGCGAGCGCATCGAGCAGCGAAACGAGGCGTTCGATGACCTGGATCGCGGTGCGACCCTCTTCGTTGGGCGACAATCGGGGGCGTGGCATCGATCGAATCGACTCGGAACGGCGTGGAAAGAGTAGCACGATGCGCTCGCGCATCCTGCATCGTGAAAATTTGCGACGCCGCGCGCCGACGGGTGGCGCCTGCGGCTGCGCTGAGCGGCTCATGATCGGTCCGCCGTTGTCGACGTTCCTGTGGCGCCTGCTCGCGGTCGTGTGCGTGGCGCTGGGCGTGATCGGCATGGCGGTGCCGGTCGTGCCGACCGTTCCGTTCCTGATCGTCGCCGCGTGGGCGGGCAGCCGCGGGTGGCCGCGGCTCGAGACCTGGCTGCTCGAGCACCCGCGCCACGGGCCGCACATCCGCCGCTGGCGCGATCACGGCGCCGTGCCGCGCAGGGCCAAATGGTTCGCCTCGGTGATGATGGTGTTCAGCGCCAGCGCGCTCGCACTGTCGCCCGCCGCCGTCTGGCTCAAGCTCGGGGCCCCGTCGGTGATGGCGATCGTCGCGCTGTGGCTGTGGAGAAGACCCGAGGCCTGAACGCGCGGCGCTTCAGCCGAGCCAGATGCGCAAGACGCCCAGCGGGTCGTGTGCGCGCGCGATCGAGACCATCATCGCGAAGCAGGCGAGCGCGGCGGCGGTCCACGCGAGCCGGGCGGTGCCCGAGCGCGCGCGACGCAGCGCCATCGTGCCGAAGACCACGTAGAGCACGAGCAGCGAAAGCTTCGCGGCGAGCCAGGGCACGACGAACGGATTGAGCTGCAGCACGTAGAGCAGCAGCAGCGCGGCAGCGAGCAGACCGGTGTCGATCAGCCAGCTCGCGCGGCGCGCGGCGTGCGAGCCACTCCAGCGCGCGCCTGCAAACGTCGCGAGCACGCGCGCCGCGAAGAGGCCGCCGCTCAGCGCGACGAACCCGATGTGGGTCAGCCGGATCTGGGGATAGAGATCGAGCAGCGGCGCGGGGGGCATCCCGGGCAGGTCAGCGGATCGTGAAGTCGATGACGATCTCGCCGGGGTTGCGGCTCACGTACTGGATGTCGACGTGCTCGCCGAAGCGATCGAGGATCTGGTCGAGCAGCGGAAGCGGGTCGTGATCATTCAGGAAGCGCATCGTCTCGCCCGGCTGCAGCGCGCCGAGCGCGCCGAAGATCGCCGAATGGCGAAAGCGTCGGGCCACCCCGCGGGCGTCGAACGGATGGGTGTTTTCGCTGAGGATTCGAAGGGCGTTGTCCGACATTTCGCTGCTCCTGATGAGCGAAGGCGCTGGCCACGTTGCGGGCTCGTTCGCCGAAAGCGGAATTTAAAATGCCTCTTATCCGCAGTCAAGCGCCGGCGTGCGCCGCGGCGAGCGTTGCGTCGCGCAGCGCGCGCGCGCACTCGCCGACGAGGGCCGGTCCGCGGTAGATCAGTCCCGTGTAGAGCTGCACCAGCGTCGCGCCGGCCGCCAGCTTCGCGCGCGCATCGGCCGCGCTCGCGATGCCGCCGACGCCGATGATCGGATAGCCGGGCGGCAGCGACGCGCGTAGCGTGCGGATCACGCGGTTCGACGCTTCGAACACCGGCGCACCCGAGAGCCCGCCCGCTTCGTTCGCGTGTCGGGAGCCCGCCACCGCCTCGCGTGCCACGGTCGTGTTGGTCGCGATCACGGCATCGATTCGATGCCGCTCGAGCAGCGACGCGATTGCGGCGATCTGCGCGTCGTCCAGGTCGGGGGCGATCTTCAACGCGAGCGGCACGACGCGCCCGTGCGTCTTCGCCAGCTCGGCGCGGCGCGCGGTCAGCGCGTCGAGCAGCTCGTCGAGCGCATCGCGCGATTGCAACTCGCGCAGTTTCGCCGTGTTCGGCGACGA
>JAKFES010000304.1:0-8797 GCA_036675585.1 Burkholderiaceae bacterium | reverse complement strand
CTGGTGGTGATCGACAGCCTCAACGGCTACCTCCATGCAGTGCCGGACGAACGATTCCTCACCACGCACCTGCACGAGCTGCTGGCGTACCTCGGCCAGCACCAGGTCCTGACGATACTCGTGGGCGTGCAGCAGGGCATGCTGGGCGGACAGATGTCCTCGGCGACGGACGCGAGCTACATCGCCGACAACGTGCTGATCCTTCGCTACTTCGAGGACGACGGCGAGGTCAAGCAGGCGGTGTCGGTCTTCAAGAAGCGCGGCAGCATCCACGCGTCGGTATCGCGCTGCGCGGCGCCGGGCTCGGTGGTGAACGCGAACCGGTAGCCGGCACGGCGCGCCATCGCGGCGTGCGGAGGCTGGAAATCGCGCCCGAGCCGCCCGTTCGGATAGGCGAACAGATCGACGTCGCTGCCGAGCAGCGCGCACAGGTCGTCGCGCCCGCCGCGGATCTCCTCCCAGGCCGCATCGGGATCGAGCGACGCGAGGATCGGGTGCGTGCGGGTATGCCCGCCGACGCACATGCCGCGCGCGCGCAGTTCGCGAACCTGCTCGGGGCGCATCATCGGCTCGTACCCGCCGTGCACGCCGCAGTGCGCCTCGAGCCGCTCGACTGCCTGTCGGCGCTCCGCGGGCGGCAGGTGCTTGACTCGCGTGATGATCCGCTCGGCCGTCGCGCGGCGCGACGCGGTGTCGCCCAGGTGCAGCGAATCGGGCAACGCTTCGGCGCCCGCCGGCGCATGCGATGCGCCGTCGAACAGCGCGCGCGGATCGAGCGCCGTCCGCTCGGTGCGGCGCACGGCCTCGAAGATGCGGTCGTTGAACATCGCGCCGCCGTTCAGGTACGCGGTGGCGATGAAGAACGCGGCGCGTACGCCGTGCCGTTCGAGGATCGGCAACGCGACCTCGACGTTGTCCCGATAACCGTCGTCGAAGGTGACGATCGCCGCGCGCGACGGCAGCGTGCCGGCGGCGAGCCGCTCGCAGGCATCGACCGGGTCGAGCACGCGGAACTGCGAAGCGATCCACTGGACGATCGCGTCGAACCGGCGCGCGTCGGGTTCGCCCGGAAACATCGGGTCGGTGTGCGCGGGCACGCGATGGAACAGGAACGCGGCGAGCTTCGCGCGCTCCCCGGCGGGCGAGGCCGCCGCGGTGAGCCAGCGAATCAACGCCGGACCCGCTCGTCGGCCATCGGCGATGCGCGCAGCCACAGTTCGAGAATCATCAGCACCCACACCATCGTTCCGTAATACCCGGCGTGCCCGGAGGCGAGATGCGCGAGCAGCGTGTCGAGGAACTCCTTGCGCAGCACGCCGCGCGCGGCGAGCGAGCGCAAGGCGTCGTCGGCGATCGCGCGCAGCCGCTCGTGCGTGAGCAGCCAGTCGCCGAAGGGCACGCCGAAGCCCTGCTTCTTCTTCTCGATGATCTCGTCGGGCAGGAAGCCGCGCAGCGACTCCTTGAAGAAATGCCGCAGCCGGCGGCCCTTCAGCTTCTGCTCGGGCGGCAGGCGCAGCGAGTGCTCGACGAGCGCGTGCGTGAGCATCGGGAAGCACACCTCGACGCCGGCCGCATGGCACATGCGCGTGACTTTCGGCAGATCGCTGTCGGCGAGCGTGAACTTGAAGTCCCACGCGAGCAGCTTGTCGACCTGCGACATCGGCTCGCTCGTCGCGCGCGCGCGCTGCCAGACGGCGCGCTCGAGCGCGAGCGGTTCGTCGAGGCGAACGCCGGCGAGGAAATCCTCGGTGAACACGCGCGTCGCACCGAGCCGGTTCAGCAGGTTGTAGCGCGCCTGCAGGCGATCGGGCAACGGCTCCTTTGCCTGCTCGATGTAGCTGCGCGCCTTGGCGACGTATTTCGCATCGATGCTTCGCATCGCACCGAACAGCAGCGGCTCGAGCAGCGCGCTGCGCATCGCGCCCGGCACACGGTCGTACAGCGCGAACACCGCCTGCTTCGCGTACCGCTCGTTGCCGCCGTAGAGCTCGTCGCCGCCGTCGCCGCCGAGCATCCGCGCGACGCCGGCCTCGCGCGCCAGGCTCGCGCAGAAATACGTCGGCACCGCCGACGAGTTGCCGAACGGCTGCTCGTACTGCGTGGCGACCGCCTCGACGCCGCGCGAGACGTCGTCGGGCGTCAGGTAATACTCGGTGTGGTCGGTGCCGAAATGCTTCGCCGCGAGCTGCGAATAATGCGATTCGTCGTAACCGCCCACGTCGAAGCCGATCGAGAACGTGCGCGCCGGCGCATCGAAATGCCGCGTGACGAGGCCGGCGATCGTCGAGCTGTCGGTGCCCCCCGACAGGAAGCAGCCGATCTCCTCGCGCGGACGTCCCGCGGTGCACTCCGCGACGCCCCGGGCGAGCGCGCCGAGGAACTCGCCCTTCTCGTGCTCGAAATCGAAGGGGCGGTTCTCGTCGAACACCGGCTGCCAGTAGCGCACGACCTCGGCGCCGCCGCGGTCGATGCGCAACGCCTCGCCGTGATCGAGCCTGCGCACGCCCGTGCAGATGCTGTAGGGCGCCGGGATCATGTGAAAGTACGTATAGGCGAACGCCGCCTGCCAGTCGATCTCGCTCGCCGTATCCGCCAGTCGCGCGGCGTCGGCCGGCCGGGCGGCGAAACCGATCCGCCCGGGTTGCTCGTTCCAGAACAACGGATAGGTCGAGAACCGGTCGACGGCGAGCAATGCGCGGCGCCGCTCGACGTCCCACAGCGCGATCAGGTATTCGCCCGATACGACCTCGAGCACCGCATCGCCGCGCTGCTGCCAGGCGTCGAGCAAGGCCTCGGCCGGATCCGGCAGCACCGATCCGGGCGGCGAATCGACGAAGCGCAGCCGGCCGAAGACGAGCGCTCCGGCTCCCCCGCGCTGAGCGACGAATCGCCCCGCCGGGGCTGTTGCAGCGGGCTGCGGCGCGAGATCGATGCGCGTCGAAGCGAGCTCGAGCGTGCCTGCGAAAGGAATCGGCAAGCGCAAATGACTCAAACCAGAACCTCCGCCGGAACCGGATGACTGAGAAATGCGGTCGGGCTCGCGCTCAGGCCGTACGCGCCGGACTGGAACACGGCGATGAGGTCGCCGGGCTCGGCGTGTGCGAGCGACATCCGGTCGGCCAGCAGGTCGAGCGGCGTGCACAGCGGACCGACGACCGACTGGACCTCGTCGAGCGGCGCGCCGATCCGGTTCGCCACCGCGACCGGATAGTTCTTGCGCAGGACCTGGCCGAAGTTGCCGGATGCGGCCAGATGATGATGCAGGCCGCCGTCGGTGACCAGAAAGACCTGCCCGCACGAATCCTTTCGCTCGATCACGCGGCACACGTAGACGCCGGCGTGCGCGACCAGGTAGCGGCCGAGCTCGAGCACGAGCGGTGCGCCGAGCTCGGCTGCCGCACGCTCGCACAGCTTCTCCAGATTCGCGCCGACGGACGCCAGATCGAGCGGCTGCTCGCCCGGGAAGTACGGCACGCCGAAGCCGCCGCCGAGATTCAGCCACTGCACCGGCCGACCCCAGTGCGCGAGCAGTCGGCGACCCAGCTCGTAGGTCTTCGACTGCGCTTCGACGATCGCGTCGGCGCGCAGGTTCTGCGAGCCGCCGAAGATGTGCAGCCCGGTCAGTGCGAGCTCGCGCGCACGCATCGCGTCGAGTACCTCGGGCAGCTTCGCCTCGTCGATGCCGAATGGCTTCGGGCCCCCGCCCATCTTCATCCCCGACGCCTTGAGCTCGAACGCCGGGTTCACGCGCAACGCGATGCGCGGCTGCACGCCGAGCGCATGGCCCGCTTCGACCGCGAGATCGAGCTGCGCCGCCGATTCCGCGGTCATCGTGATGCCCGCGGCCACCGCGCGGCGGATCTCCGCGGTCGATTTCCCGGGGCCGGCGAAACTGATCCGCGCGGCATCGACTCCGGTGTCGAGCGCGACCATCATCTCCTGCGCCGACGCGACGTCGAGACCGTCGGTGAGGCCGGCCAGATGCTGCACGACGGCGGGCATCGGATTGGCCTTGATCGCGTAATGCAGGTGCAGGGCCGCGGGCAGCACGCCGCGCAGTTCATCCACGCGCGCGGTGATCGCCAGGCGGTCGTACGCGTAGAACGGGGTGCGGCCGACCCGCTCGGCGAGCCGTCCGATCGGCACGCCGCCCGGTGCGAGCTCGCCGTCGACGACGTCGAACGAGCCGATCGGCGCGTGCTGGGCGAAGCGGATCTCGGTCACTGGAACATCCCCTTGCGCTCGCCGGCCAGTTGCTTGCGGTCGATCTTGCCGTTGGCGTTGCGCGGCAGCGGGCCTTCGACCCAGTCGACGCGCAGCGGAACCATGTACGCCGGCAAGCGGTCGCGGCATTCGGCCAGCAACGCGGCGGTATCGGCCGCCTGGCCGTCGGCCGGCATCGCAACGAGCACGATCGCCTGGCCGAGCGCCGGATGCTCGACGCCGAAGGCGGCGACTTCCGCGACGCGCCCGCTCGCGTACACGGCCTCCTCGACCTCGGTCGGACTCACCCGGTATCCGGAGGTCTTGATCATCTCGTCGCGACGGCTGACGAAATACAGGAACCCTTCGTCGTCCTTCTTCACCGTGTCGCCCGACCACACCGCGATCTCGGGCAGGACGAGCTCCTTGCGCTGCCCGGGGAGCGGGCGGAACCGCTCGGCGGTCTTCTCCGGGTCGTTCCAGTAGCCGAGCGAGACGAGCGCGCCACGATGCACGAGTTCGCCCGGCTCCCCCGCGTCGCACTCCGTGCCGTCTTCTCGCACGACCAGCACTTCGGCGTTCGGAATGGCCTTGCCCATCGACGTCGGTCGACGGTCGACTTCCTCGGGCGGCAGGTATGTCGAACGGAAAGCCTCGGTCAGGCCGTACATCAGGTACGGGCGGGCGTGCGGGACGCGCTTGCGCAACTCGGCCAGCGTGGCCGTGGGCATCGCACCGCCCGAGTTCGTGAAATAGCGCAGGTGCCCGTCGATCGACTCGGGCCAATCGAGCGCGGCGAGCTGGATCCACAGCGGCGGAACGGCGGCGAGCCCGGTGATGCGCTCGCGCACGAGCGCGCGCAGCACGTCCTGCGGCAGCAGGTAGTTGTGCAGAACGGCGGTGGCGCCGACGAGAAACGCCGTCGTCAGCTGCGACATCCCGTAATCGAAGGACAGCGGCAGCACCGCGAGAATCCGGTCTTCGGGCGTGTTGCGCAGGTACGTGGAGACGCTGTGCGCGCCCTCGACGATGTTCCGGTGCGAGAGCACGACGCCTTTCGGCCGCCCGGTGCTGCCCGACGTGTAGAGGATCGCCGCCAGGTCGACGTCGAGGATCGGGCGCGCCGGCGCCTCGCGCTTCGAAGCCGCGGCGTGCAACGCCTCCCAGCGCACGACGCGGGCGCCGCCGCCGGCCGCGACTGCGCCGGCTTCGGGAAGGGGATCGTCGGCGCTCGCACCCACGACGACGATGTGCCGCAGATCGGGAACCGGCTCGCCGAGCGCGAGCAGGCTCGCGGCGCGCTGCACGGTGGTCACGAGCACCTCGACGTTGCAGTCGCGCGCGATGTACGCCGCCTGCTCGGCCTTCAGCAGCGGATTGACCGGGACGAACACGGCGCCCGCGCGTGCCGCGCCCCAGGTGGCGACGACCGTCTCGGTGCGCTTCTCGATCCAGATCCCCACGCGGGCACCGCGCGCGACGTCGAGCGACGCGAGTGCCGCCGCGAAGGCGCGTACCTCGGCGGCCAGATCGGCGTACGACAGCGAGGCCTTGCCGGAAACGAGCGCGGTCGATTCGCCGCGCAGGTCCGCCGATCGATCGAGCAGATCGCAGAGCAACTGGGACATGGGGGCTTCCTCGGGGAGTCCGCAGTGTATCGAGTTCACCGCTTTGCGGGCGTCAGGTTTCTCACGGACCGGGGTACACAGGGAAGATAGAATGCCCGCGAGACCCTACCCTCCCATCGGACTCCATCGATGTTGCCCCCCGATTCGCTTCGAGCCATCCTGAGCGCACAGCTCGGGACCGCTTATCCGCCCTCTCACTTCAAGGACACGACGCCGCTGCTGGGCAGCATTCCGGAGCTCGACTCGATGGCCGTGGTCGGGATCCTCGCTGCGATCGAAGACACCACCGGGATCTCGATTCCGGACGACGAGGTGAGTGCCGATGTCTTTGCAACGTTCGGAACCCTTAGTGAATTCGTCGAGAATCAGTGCAAGGCTGCGTGAGCCGCTGAGGCTCGCCGGCCGCCTGGCGCTCGCCGGGTCGTTCGCGCTGTGCGCGCTTTCCGCCGGAGCCGCCAACGGCGCGGCGGGCGATGCGTCGGCGGCCGATGCACCGCCGAGCACGCCGCTGCCGAGCGCGATCGGGCTGTGCGGTTCGTTGAGCAACGGGTACGGACCGTTCGACTTCCGCACCGACAAGGACAAGCTGCGCATCGTCGAGGCGTTCCACTTCACGACGTCGGTGGAAACGCTGAAGGAAGGCAAATCGGGCTCGCTCGGCTCCGACCTCGACTACACGCTGCGTGCGTTTCCCAACCACCATCGCGCGCTCTACGCGATGATGCGGCTCGGCGAACGCTCGTATGCCGGCCAGCCCAAGGGCGCGCAGTATCCGGTCGAGTGCTATTTCGAACGCGCGGTCCGCTTCCGCGCCGACGACGCGCAGGTTCGCGTGCTCTACGGCTTCTACCTGATCCGCGGCAAGCGCACCGACGAGGCACGCACGCAATTCGCGGGCGCGGAGAAGCTCGAGCCGAGCGATCCGCAGGTCCTGTACAACATCGGCCTGGGTTACGCCGAGCTCAAGGACTACGACAAGTCGCTCGAATACGCGCACAAGGCGTACGACGCGGGGGTGACGTTCACCGGATTGCGCGACAAGCTCAAGCAGGCCGGACGCTGGCGCGAAGCCAAGGGCTGAACGCATCGAACCGGTGAGCCGTCTCGCGAGGACCCGCGAAGACATCCGCCAGATGGGATGGGGCGGGTGGCTCGTCTACGCGTTCTCGACGCTCGTCGCGCGCGCCTCCTTCCAGCGCATCCGCATCCTCGCACTGCGTTTCTACGTGCAGCCGGTCGCGCGCGTGCGGTTGCTTCCTGCGCGTCCGCCAGGCGATCCGGTTCGGGTCGCACCGCTCGCGCGCGACGCCTTCGACGCCGCCGACTTCGATCGTCCGCCCGATGCGATCCGCGACCGCTTCGACGACGGCAGCGTGTGCATCGCCGCGGTCAAGGACGACGAGCTGCTCGGATTCATGTGGCTGCAGCACGGCATGCTGCGCGAGCGACTCGTGCGCTGCCGGATGCACGCGCTACCCGCCGATCGCGTGGCATGGGACTACGACTTCCACATCGAGCCGCGCCATCGGCTCGGCCGCCTGTTCGCCCGGCTGTGGGACTGCGCATTCGAGACGCTGCGCGAGCGCGGGATCGAGGCGACCGTGAGCTGGGTGCGGCTCGAGAACCGCGCCTCCGAGCACGCGCATGCCCGGCTGGGTGCGCAGCGGCTCGGCTGGGCCGTGTTCGTGACGGTTTTCGAGCATCAGCTGATGCTGAGCTCGATGCGTCCGCACTTTGCGTACGCCGCTCCCGGCCAGGCGTGCGACCTGTACGTCGACGCCGTCGATGCGGAGAAGCACCGGGCGCTCAGCGCACGATCGACGTAGCGGGTTGCGCCCGGACGTCACGGCGTCCGGTCTCCCACCTGCGGCGACGGTCGGCCCGCCATGACGGCGCCGATATCGGGCCTTTCTCCGGCGAAACCGTCGGTGACCCCCGGGATGGCCACCCCCGCGTGCTTGAGCCGACTGCGCGCCGACAGCGCGGGCTCGTACAGCGGTTCGATCGGGACGTGATAGGCGCCGTTGAACCGGATCTCGGTTTCGAACGGGTTTCGCTCGGCGACGACGTCGTCGGCGTGGCGTCGCGTGCTTTCGCCGAAGACCGGCTGCGTGGCGGGCAGGCGGCCGCGCGCCGCCGCGACCGACGCGAACGAGCCGCCGCTCTTCGTCCACCACACCTTGCCTTCCGGATACCAGGCGTTGTTCGTGAAGTCGATCGGATCGTTGCCTCGCGCTTCCATCGCCATCAGGTCGCGGCCGGAAAACAGCACGATGTTGTTCCGGTACGACCAGGCACGGATCGCGCCCTGGTCGGGTTGCGACCAGGCCCAGTTGGCTCCGCCCCGGAAGCCGGGCATCCGTACGACCGTGTTGTTGTAGAAGAGCAGCCCCGTATTCGTGTTGTTCAGCTTGTACGGCTGGCGGCCGACGTTGATCGCGGCGTTGCGGAACACGAAGGCCGGACCGCCGTACATCGGGTCGAAGGAAGCGAGCGTCATCACGTTCTGCACCCGGTTGTCGTAGAACGTGACGTTGCGGATTCCGTAGTCGCCTTCGAACGCGTCGTCGCAGGTGAACAGCACCCGGTTGCGATAGAAATGCACGCCGACGTTCTCGACGTGCTGCGCCATCGCCATCGCGTCGCCGAAACCGGCGAGCGTGTTGTTGAACACCGCGTGACCGCGCCCGGGAACACGAATGCCGTCGTCGTTCCACGACGCGTTCGATTCGAGTGTGCCCTTGTCGAACACGTCGTTGCCGATCAGCGTGTTGTCGTAGACGAGCAACCGCTCCATCCGGCCGGCGGAGATGATTCCCTGGTCGACGCCGACGATCTTCAGGTTGCGCAGCGTGACGCGTTCCGGAACGTACTCCGACCACATCTGGATACCGATCGAACGCGCCGCGGTACCGCTGTCGACGCCGGACCCTTCGATCGTCAGGTTCTCGATCACGACGTCGGAC
>JAKFES010000264.1:0-8910 GCA_036675585.1 Burkholderiaceae bacterium | reverse complement strand
CGCGGTTCGCACGCCGGCATCGCAGCCGGCGGTCGCCTCCGCCGCCGCACCGGCAGCGGCCGCGCGCACGGCCTCCGCGGCGACGCCCGCTGCCTCGACGCCTGTTGCACCTGCCGTAACGTCGGGCGCCGACGCGCCGGCGAGCGTCGTCGTCCAATCGGGCGACACGCTGGCGAAGATTGCCGGTCGCGTCAAGCCCGCCGACATCGCGCTCGAACAGGCGGTGATGGCGATCTACGAAGCCAATCCGCGCGCGTTCTTCGGCACCGTCCACCAGATGCTGGCCGGCGCCGAGCTGCGCATCCCCGATCACGGCACGATGGCTGCGGTCGACGCGGCCGCGGCGAAGCGCGAGATCCGCGCCCAGGCCGCTGACTTCAATGCCTATCGGGCGCGCCTGGCCGCCTCGGCGCGTTCGGTCGAACCCACGCGCGCCGGACAGAGCGTCAAAGGCTCGGTCGGCGGCAAGGTCGACGACGCCGCGGCGCCCGCCGCCAGCGGCGACCAGCTCAAGCTCTCGCGCTCCGGCGCGGCCGCAGGCGACGCTGCCGGCTCGGCCACGGGTTCCGCCGATGCGGCGGAAGCGGCTGCCGTCGAGGAGCGGGTCGCCCGCGAAGCCGCGTTGCGCGAGCAGCAGGAACGCGTCGCCGCGCTCGAGCGCAACGTCGCCGATCTGCAGCAACTGGTCGAGCTCAAGAACCAGCAGTTGGCCGATCTGCAGCGGCAGGTCGAGTCCGCGCGAGCGGCCGGCGCAACGGCAAGCGGCACGATCGGCGCAACCGCGCCGTCGGCGCTCGCCGCGCCCGCGGCCGGGCCCGACGCCGCCGGGGCTTCACCGGCTGCCGGTAGCGCTTCGTCCGATTCGGGTGCCGCCGCCACTGCCGCAGCGACGCAGCCGCCGGCGAGCGCACCGACGTCTTCCGCCGATTCGGCGAGCGCGCCGACGTCCGCTTCCGTCGACGCCTCCAGCGCGGCTGCGCCGGCTTCGACCGACGCAACTACGCCCGCCGCGGGCGATTCCTCGAGCGTCTCGACCCCGCCGGTTTCGGCCGATGCGTCGTCCGTACCGGCGCCCGCTGCCGCCACTGCCGATGCTGGCGCGCCGAGCACCGACAGTGCAGCGAGCGCGCCGCCCGCGGCGTCTCCGCCGGCCGCCGCACCGCAAGCGCCGGCGCCCAGCGTGCTCGAATCGCTGATGGACAACCCGGCGGTGCTGCCGGCGTTCGTCGCGATCGCGCTCGGACTGGGCGCATTCGGTCTGTATGCGGTTCGTCGCCGCAAGAAGGGCGCCGAGTTCGAAGACAGCCTGACGTCGGCCGACGCGTTTACCGCCAACTCGCTGTTCGGCTCCACCGGCGGGCAGTCGGTCGACACGCACAGCAGCCTGTTCGCCACGAGCGGCCGCGACAGCGGCGTCGACGTGCATTCGACCGAAGTCGACCCGATCGCCGAGGCCGAGGTGTACATCGCCTATGGGCGCGAAGCGCAGGCCGAGGAGATCCTGAAGGAAGCGCTCAAGCGGCAGCCCGAGCGCCAGGCGATCCGCCTGAAGCTGCTCGAGATCCACGCCGCGCGCAAGGATCCGGTCGCGTTCGGCGTGCTGGCACAGGAAATGTACGACCAGGCGAGCGGGCAGAACGAGGAGTGGCCGAAAGTCGTCACGCTCGGGCTGGCGATCGATCCGGCCAATCCGCTGTACACCGGGCAGGGTGACGCCTCGTTCGCGCGCTCCGATGCCCCCGCCGGCGACGCGGCGCCCCACGCCGCGTATGGAGCCCCGGTGGCCGACGCCGGTCTTCCCGCGATCGCCGACCTCGGCAGCGAAGCGGGCGCCGCGGCGGCGATGTTCGGCGAGTCGGCGTCCGACCCCGCGAGCGCCGCCCGTCGCGCGTTCCGCCCGTCGTTCGCCGAGACCGTCCCGATGGACGGCGCCGACGCCAGCGCGGCGCAGGCACCCGATGACGACGACGTGCCCGCACTCGATTTCGACCTCGATCTCGGAACGACCGTCGGGCGCGCAGGCGGCGCACTGGGGGCGCGCGACGATTCCGGGGCACCGGCTTCGGGCTCGGCGCTCGAGAACGCCGTCGACGGTCGCTTCGAGTTGCCGTCGCTCGACCTCGACCTGCGCAGCGCAGGCCAGGCCGCTGCCGGCACGCACGCCGAGGCCGATTTCGCCATCGGCGAGCCGGCGGGCGACGAGGTCCCCGCGCTCGCCGACCTCGGCGACTTCCAGATCGACCTGCCGTCGCTCGAATCGCTCGACGCCGAGCGGCCCGCGGTCGACCTCGCCGACGTCGAAGGCAACGGAGGGCTCGGCAATCTCGACCTGGGTTCGATCGATCTCGATCTGTCCTCGGGCAGCGACGTCGGACTGGCCGCCGCCGAAACCGCGGTCGCGCCGCAGGTCGAATCGTCGCGCTGGCAGGAGATGGCGACCAAGCTCGATCTCGCCTCGGCCTACGAGGAGATCGGCGACAAGGAAGGCGCTCGCGAACTGCTGCAGGAAGTACTCGACGGCGGCGACGCCGCGCAACAGCAGAAAGCGCGCTCGATGCTCGCCAGGATCGGCGGAACCGGACACTGACGAGCCGCGAGCGGCTTCCGCTCGCGCCGCCCGTTTCGGGGGAGCTTCGGCTTCCCCGTTTTGTTTTTTCGCGCACATGACCCGGTATGCCCTGACGCTCGCCTACGACGGAAGCCGTTTCTCCGGTTGGCAGACGCAACCGGGGGGCGCGACCGCGCAGGACACGCTCGAGGCGGCGCTCGCCGCAGTCGCCGGCGAGCCGATCGCAACCGTGTGCGCGGGCCGCACCGACACCGGCGTGCACGCGCTGCGCCAGGTCGTGCATTTCGACACGTCGGCGAAGCGCCCGCTGACGGCGTGGGTGCGCGGAGTCAATTCGAATCTGCCGTCGGCGATCGCGGTGCGCAGCGCCACGGTCGTCGCCGACACGTTCCACGCGCGATACGGTGCGCAGCGCCGGCGCTATCGGTACCTGCTGTATCGATCGGCGGTGCGACACCCGTTGCTCGCTGCGCGCGCCGGCTGGACTTTCCGCGCGCTCGACGTCGAGCGCATGCGCGCCGCGGCGCTCGCGCTCGTCGGCGAGCATGATTTCTCGGCATTCCGCTCGGCCGAATGCCAGGCCGCGTCGCCGGTTCGGCGTCTCGACGAGGTGTCGCTGCGCGAGCGCGGTGCGTTCCTCGTCTTCACCTTCGTCGGCAATGCGTTCCTGCACCATATGATTCGCAACCTGGTCGGCTCGCTGCTCGCGGTGGGCGAAGGCAAGCGCGATGTGCGGTGGATCGGCGAGCTGCTCGGCGCGCGCGACCGCCGCCTGGCCGCCGCGACCTTCGCGCCCGACGGCCTGTACCTGGACGGCGCCGAGTACGAGCCGCATTTCGCGGTGCCGTCGTGGAGCGACGGGGAAGACCTGCTGGAGGCGTTCGCGTGATGCGCACCCGGATCAAGTTCTGCGGGCTGGTCGACGCGGGCGACGTGCGCAACGCCGTCGCGCTCGGCGTCGATGCCATCGGACTGGTGTTCTATCCGAAGAGCCCGCGTGCGCTCGATGCGGCGCACGCGGCCGGTCTGCGGCGGGTGCTGCCGTCGTACGTCGCGGCCGTGGGCCTGTTCGTCGATGCGCCGCCCGACGTCGTGCGCCGCGTCGCGGGCGCGGTCGGACTCGACGCGGTGCAGTTCCACGGCGACGAGACGCCCGAGGACTGCGTGCGCGCGACGCCGCTCGGCGTTCGCTGCTGGCGCGCCGTGCGGATGCGAGGCCCGGGCGATTTGCTAGAATCGTTCGTTCGGTACGACCGGGCCGAGGTCCTGCTGCTCGACTCCCACAGCGCAGGTTTCGGCGGCAGTGGCGCAACGTTCGACTGGTCGTGGATCCCCGAACACCGGCCGCTGCCGATCGCGTTGTCCGGCGGCCTGGCGCCGGAGAACGTCGCCGGCGCCATCGAACGCGTCCGGCCGGCCTGGGTCGACGCCTCCAGCGGAATCCAGGCCGACGCAGCCGACGGCGGCGTTCGCGCGCAGCCGCGCCGCAAATCGATGCAACGCATGGAGCGATTCGTCGCCGAGGTATTGCGGGCCGATGCGGCCCGGTGAATTCACGATGAAGCCGTACGACCTTCCCGATGCAACAGGCCATTTCGGCCCGTACGGCGGACGCTTCGTCGCCGAAACGCTGGTGCATGCGCTCGACGAATTGCGCGACGCTTACGAGCACTACCGCAACGACCCGGCCTTCGTCGCCGAGCTCGAATACGAGCTGAAGCATTTCGTCGGCCGTCCGTCGCCGGTGTACCACGCCCGGCGCTGGTCCGATCGGCTGGGCGGCGCGCAGATCTGGTTCAAGCGCGAAGACCTCAACCACACCGGCGCGCACAAGATCAACAACACGGTCGGCCAGGCGCTGCTCGCCGCGCGCATGGGCAAGCCGCGCGTGATCGCCGAAACCGGTGCCGGGCAGCACGGCGTGGCGACGGCGACGGTGGCCGCGCGGCTCGGCATGGCGTGCGTCGTGTACATGGGCGCCGAGGACGTCGTGCGCCAGCGCCAGAACGTGTACCGGATGAAGCTGCTCGGCGCCGAGGTGGTGCCGGTGCACAGCGGCTCGCGCACGCTGAAGGATGCGCTGAACGAGGCGATGCGCGACTGGGTCGCGCACGTCGAGGATACGTTCTACATCATCGGCACCGTTGCCGGCCCGCATCCGTATCCGGTGATGGTGCGCGATTTCCAGTCGGTGATCGGCCGCGAATGCCGGCAGCAGATGCCCGAGGCGATCGGCCGCCAACCCGATTTCGTCGTCGCCTGCGTGGGCGGCGGCTCGAACGCGATCGGCATCTTCCACCCGTATCTCGACGTGCCCGGCGTGCAGCTCGTCGGCGTCGAGGCCGGCGGAGACGGCGTGTCCACCGGCCGGCACGCGGCATCGCTCACCGCCGGTGCGCCCGGCGTGCTGCACGGCAACCGCACCTACCTGCTGCAGGACGACGACGGCCAGATCCTGCACACGCATTCGGTTTCGGCCGGACTCGACTACCCCGGCGTCGGCCCCGAGCACGCATGGCTCAAGGACAGCGGCCGCGCGCAGTACGTCGTCGTCGACGACGACGAGGCGCTCGCCGCTTTCCACGACTGCTGCCGGATCGAAGGCATTCTCCCGGCGCTCGAATCGAGCCATGCGCTGGCGCACGCGGCGCGCATGGCGCCGCAGCTGCCCGCGGACAAGGTCATTCTCGTGAACCTCTCGGGTCGCGGAGACAAGGACATGCACACCGTCGCGCAGCGCGCGGGCATCGACCTGGAATGAAGCGCCTCGAGCGTACGTTCGCCCGGCTCGCCGCCGCCGGGCGCAAGGCGCTGATCCCCTACGTGACCACCGGCTACCCGCAGCGCGAACTCGCGGTGCCGGTGCTGCGCGCGCTCGTCGAAGGCGGGGCCGACGTGATCGAGCTCGGCGTGCCGTTCTCCGATCCGATGGCCGACGGGCCGGTGATCCAGCGCTCCAACGAGCAGGTGCTCGCGCAGGGCGTCGGCCTGCGCGACGTGCTCGACATCGTGCGCGCGTTTCGCGCCGGCGACGATGCGACGCCGATCGTGCTGATGGGCTATGCGAATCCGATCGAGCGCTTCGGCGTGCAGGCGTTTCTCGACGCGGCCGCCGCGGCCGGCGTCGACGGCGTGCTCGTCGTCGACTATCCGCCGGAGGAGTGCGAGGCCTTCGCGCACGCCGCGCGCGCGGCGGGCATCGATCCGGTGTTCCTGCTCGCGCCCACGTCGAGCGAATCGCGCATCGAGAGCGTGCTCGGCGCGGCGAGCGGATACGTCTATTACGTGTCGCTGAAGGGGACCACCGGCGGCACGCTCGATGTCGACGACGTCGTCGCACGGGTGGCGCACATCCGCCGCCGCACCACGCTTCCGGTCGGCGTCGGCTTCGGCATCCGCGACGGCGCCACGGCACGCGCCGTCGCGCAGGCCGCCGACGCGGTCATCATCGGAACGAAGACGATCGAAGTGCTGCGCGACGGACCCGCCGCGCAGGCGCCGCAACGCGCGCGCGAGTTCGTCGCGTCGATCCGCGCCGCGCTCGATGCGCCGGCGCCCGACCCCCATCCGGAATCCAACCCATGACCTGGCTCGACAAGCTGCTGCCGCCGCGCATCAAGCGCTCGCCGGCGGGCGGAAAGAAGGTTCCCGAAGGCGTCTGGGTCAAGTGCCCGTCGTGCGACGCCGTGCTGTATTCGGCCGATCTCGAGGCGAACCTGAACGTGTGCCCGAAATGCACGCACCACATGCGCGTGTCGGCGCGCAAGCGGCTCGACCTGCTGCTCGACGCCGAAGGCCGCTACGAGATCGGCCACGAAGTGCTGCCGGTCGATGCGCTGAAGTTCAAGGACAGCCGCAAATATCCGGAACGGCTGCGCGAGGCGATGGACGATACCGGCGAGACCGACGCGCTCGTCGTGCAGGGCGGTGCGATCCGCACCATCCCCGTCGTCATCGCGGCCTTCGAGTTCGATTTCATGGGCGGGTCGATGGGCTCGGTGGTCGGCGAGCGCTTCGCGCGCGGCGTGCAGGCCGCGATCGAACAGCGCGTGCCCTTCGTGTCGGTCGCGGCGTCGGGCGGCGCGCGCATGCAGGAAGGCCTGCTGTCGCTGATGCAGATGGCCAAGACGACCGCGATGCTCGCGCGGCTGGCCGAGAAGAAACTGCCGTATCTTTCGGTGCTCACCGACCCGACGATGGGCGGCGTGTCGGCGAGCTTCTGCTTCCTCGGCGACGTCGTCATGGCCGAACCGCGTGCGCTGATCGGCTTCGCCGGCCCGCGCGTCATCGAGCAGACGGTGCGCACCAAGCTGCCCGAAGGCTTCCAGCGCTCGGAGTTCCTGCTCGAGAAGGGCGCGATCGACATGATCGTCGATCGCCGGCAGATGCGCGACGAGATCGCGCGCCTGCTGGCGCTGCTCTCGAAGCAGCCGAGCGAGGCCCTCGCCTGATGTCCCGGCCGCTTGCCGAATGGCTCGAGCGGATCGAGCGCCTGCACCCGAAGACGGTCGACCTCGGACTCGAGCGCGTGCGTGCCGTCGCCGAGCGGCTCGGCCTGTCGATCCCGGCCGTCGTCATCACCGTCGGCGGCACCAACGGCAAGGGATCGAGCTGCGCGATGCTCGAGGCGATCCTGATGTCGGCCGGCTATCGCGTCGGCGTGTACACGTCGCCGCATCTGCTGCGCTTCAACGAGCGCGTGCGCGTCGGCGGGCGCCCGGCGGGCGACGAGGCGATCGTCGAGCAGTTCGAGGCGGTGGAGGCTGCGCGGGGCGACACGCCGCTGACCTATTTCGAGTTCTCGACGCTGGCAGCGCTTCGCCTGTTCGCGCGCGAGCCGCTCGACGCGGTGATCCTCGAAGTGGGGCTGGGCGGGCGGCTCGACGCCGTGAACCTCGTCGATGCCGACTGCGCGATCGTCACCAGCATCGACGTCGATCACGCCGAATACCTGGGCGATTCGCGCGAGCGCATCGGCTGGGAGAAGGCGCACATCTTCCGGGCCGGGCGGCCGGCGATCTGCAGCGACCCGATGCCGCCCGACTCGCTCGTCGAGTACGCGCGTTCGATCGGTGCCGATCTGTGGCGTGTCGGGCACGATTTCCATTACACCGGCGATCGACAGCAGTGGTCGTATCGCGGGCGCGCGCAGCGGCGCAATTCGATCGCGTATCCGGCGCTGCGCGGCGCGAACCAGCTGCTCAACGCATCGGGTGTGCTGGCCGCGCTCGAGGCGCTGCGCGGGCGCCTGCCGGTGAGCCAGCAGGCGGTGCGCGAGGGTTTCGCCGTCGTCGAGCTGCCGGGCCGCTTCCAGGTGCTCCCCGGGATGCCGAGCATCGTGCTCGACGTCGCGCACAACCCGCACGCCGCGGCGCACCTGGCGAGCAATCTCGACGCGATGGAGCACGGCGGTCGCACGTTCGCGGTCTTCGGCGTGCTGCGCGACAAGGACGTCGACGCGATCATCGAAGCCATGAAGTCGCGCATCGACCACTGGTGCGTCGTCGATCTCCCCGGTCCGCGCGCGGCCAGTGCGCAGTGGATCGCCGAGCGGCTGCGCGCGGCCGGCGTGGAAGAGGCGGCGGCCGGCGCAACCGAAGGCTCGCTGCCGCGCATCGATCGCTTCGCGTCGCCGTCGGCCGCGTTGCAGGCGCTGCGTCGTCTCGCGCACCCGAATGATAGAATCATCGTCTTCGGATCTTTCCTCACTGTCGCGGACATTCTTGCCACTCGTGCCAGCTCGCCGGATCCGTCCTTGCGGCGTCCCCACTGAAGCGCAGCCCGTAATGGCAGCCTCTCGCGCCGTCCGCTGCACGGCTTGCGGCTCCGGTCATGGCGCGTCGTAGCCCGGCGGACGCCGCCGCACTCGACCCGGCCCTTACCCAGAAGAAGCGTGCGCGCCGACGCCTCGTCGGTGCCGTCGTGCTCGGCGCAGCGGGCGCCATCGTGCTGCCGCTCGTGCTCGATTCCGAGCCGCGCCAGACGATCACCGACGTCGAGATCGAGATTCCACCGCGCGACGCGCCGTTGCCCACCGCCGAGGCCCCCCGCTTCGCCGACGAGCCGATCACGCTGCCGGCACCGGGCCACGATGCGGCGCCGCCCGCGCCATCGGCCGCGCCCGAAGGACCCGCCGATTCCCGCGGCGCGGCGGGCCCCGACGCCGGCGACGATGCCAGGGTAGCGGACACGAAGGCGGCCGAGGCGAAAGCAGCGGCCGATGCAAAGGCGGCCGACGCGAAAGCGGCCGATGCGAAGGCCGCGGCGACCTCGAAATCCGACGCGAAGAAGCCGAGCGCGAAAAGCGAACCGACGAAGAGCGCCGCCGCCCGCACCCAGCC